>NZ_JADBTB010000060.1:0-16453 GCF_020246405.1 Microcystis sp. M083S1 | reverse complement strand
GTTTTAATCCATTTATCTAGTTCCTCGATATCTTTTTTGATTTTCTGAGCCTTGTCCATAATTAAAGTTATTAAAATATTGACTTAGATTATAGCATTTTTTTCAGAAATTGGTTTCCACGTCTCAAATGTAAATGCTATATAACCTGAAATCAAGAGGTGGTAGATGGTTAAGCCACTCCCAGCCCAGCCAAAGGTTAAATTCAAGGCTTTTAACTCCGATATTCCGCACATCTTCATACTAAATCCTGTTATTAAAAAGTCAGTCAATTCTAGGGGAGAAATCAGCCTATTCCCTGACTTCCCCCAGAATTATCGTGGACAAAGCTCTAATCCTTAAAATCTTTTTAAAGGATAAATGCCCGGCGGCAGCCAAAATCCTTCTGTGTAGCCATTCTCCCATTGTATATAAACATGATCGAAGAAATCGAGGTTTTCAGCATGAAGGTCTTTAATTTGCCATTTAGGCCCGTTTATTCCGGTTTCTGCTGGCTCATTCTCTTGACCTGGGTTGGGAAATTGAGTCCGTTTTGCTCCATCTTTTGTGATGAAATAGATATGACCAGACCCGTTCTCCGTTCCTTGGTACTTCCAGCGTGGCGCTCTTGCTCCTATTGCCCCACGAGGTGCTAGGTAATCTTTTTTCAAAAAGTAGAGAAATCCCAGACGACGCAGTTTTTTCTCAACGCCTGTAACTTGAACACAATCATCTTCAAAAGTATTATTGAAGAGATTTTTCACTTTGTCAAATCCAAGCTCCTTAGCTATATATTTCATCACACAGGAGACAGAATAAGCACAAGAAGCCTTCTTAATATCAGTACGCCCCGGGTGTAAATTCAATTCATGTTTACCTTCAGCAGTCGATGTCATGAAAGTATCGGCTGATTGTAGTATTGGAAGGATTCCTTGTTCAAATAACCGGTATCCTTCGGCATCAGTTAACCTGTGATCTGTCGGCAGAGACTGGGTGTGTTGGAGGTTTTTGTAAGCATCTAAAACCAGACCCCCATAAATAGTTTTAGTATAATCTGAGGAATCTGCCACATAAATTATAATGCTGGTTTCTTCTTCATGATTAGCTTGATCATAGCCAAAGGCAGTAATTTTGCGCTTCCCAGGATTCGTGAATCCTGAATAAGTAATCGACCAAGAACCGTCTGCTTTAACCTGATTATTGCCTAGGGAATATTTGTCATCTGCTTTGAGTTCTACAGTGACTATTCCAGAATTTACTTTGCCTGTAAAAGTAACAGGTTTTAGACATTCAAAGCGAGCATCGTTGATGGGACTAATAATTTGTAAGGAAGTCATGGCATTTCTCCTATGGGATTGTTGAAAAATTTACTGTTAGACGAATTGATCGCCCAATGAAGGATTAAAAGCGATCGCTTCCAGATCGGTACGATAGATACCAACTTTATGAATTTCCTCTGGTAATCTTGGCCAGATGTGGATTTCACTCTCAAAAGTGCGCCAAAATTGCGGGGTAATTCGGAAGACTCGGTTATTAACACTGGAAAGTCCTGCAAAATGTTCTTGCATTCTGACATTAACGTGCCGATTTAAGACCTCAAAGACTTTTTTGACCGTAGCAGGATTATCATATCCGTCGTAATGATTGAAAGTGATTCCTGTTTGATTTTTTAGCTGATTACAGAAGCTTTTAGGTTCTTCGAGTCGTTGAACTTCTTTATAGCCATTAGCAAAAACATCATGAGCAATGGCTTCTAAATAAAGTTGTCTTTGAGCGGCAGGATTTTTAGCGTAGAAAAGAATTTTTGCCACCGCCAAAGTTGAGCCAACACAATTGCCAAATGTTCCCCAACTACCGAAGGCCAATAAATCATCATAAGGTAACACAGAAGTGGCATTCCAAGCCCCATTAAAAAGTCGGCCATCAATGATAACTAATTTAGCACGTTGCTCGGAAGAATAGTTCTTATATTGAGCCAGAAAATGCTCATCTAACTTCGCTTGTTCCCTGTCGTCTTTCTGATAATCATTAATACTACCATTTTGACGACGAGTTAAAATAGCTACCTCGAAATCCCAGTCAGTTTCTGATTCTTCTAACCCAACTGCTGGTAATTTTTCAGTCACAAGTTCTTCCGGTGGTCGTCGCCCGTCGTACCACATTTCAGTCTCCTTATTAGAGATGCAGACACGCACTTTAGTTTTAGGAAGAGTTTGAGCGATTCCCATTGCTACTAATTCATCTGCTCCCCAAGTAATTGGCTGTTTGAGAGCCGAGAGATTATACTTATCCAGAAGATTGTATAATCTTGTTTGCATTGTTTCTCGCACATCTTTGGATGAATGTTTTTGAGAATCTCCCATCGCACAAACGACAGCTGAGATTTTTCGATTCATCGACTGTAATAGACGGATAGATTGTTCGAGTCTCCACAACTCTTTGTCGTGTCTTTCTTTTGCCCAATCTGGATAAGGAGTTGCATCTGGTTGAGGAGGACCGACACCAACAAAAGATTGGACAATAACCGCTTTTTCAAATTGAGAAATAGTGGGGAGATAATCTTCGGGATATTGTAGCAATCGTTCTGCAATAATGAACGCTGTATCCTTGACCCGAAGTAGTGTAATCATTTGTCTAACTAAAGAATCTGTTTGTCTTCTCGGACTAAGAACGTACACAGGACAAATTCTTTCTGAACGGTTGTCTTGTCCATTAGGGGGAATCCCCACTCCATCTCCATCTTGTTCTGTTGGTCGATGATACACCTTAAATTGAGACTGCTTAATGTCTTGTAATATCTTGGCCACAGGGTCATTACTTTTAATTTCGACATGGGGAATATAAGCGAACCATTTCGCTATCTCATTAACAGGGGTTGTTAATTCTAATTCCCAGTGATTATTGTCCGCAGATTTGTAATCATTAATCTCAATTTTATCTCCTGCTGTCAAGGAAAATTTTTGAGTAAGATCAGTAATCTGACTGCTATCTAGGGTAGATTGTTTGATAACAGTATTGACTAGAGCTTTCAGTTTTTGGGTAGTCATCATTGATTCTCCTTTTTTTCAATAAATTATGAAACACTTGATCGAGGAAACATCAAGTCATGAAAGCGTGCAATCACTTAACCTTTTCGATGAGAATTTGGATGTGTTTAATAAACTTATGTAAGTTTTCTTCATCTGGAGCGGACGAAGGAGTAAATGAGATGATCTCCCACCAAATTGATGCAGTCTCTTCTATGTCTTCGAGGTTTAATTGGTATAGTTTTTTACGGAAATCTTGGGCGAATTTCTCAAGAATTTCTGGATTATCTCTATGTTTATTAAGTTGAGAAAGTTTAAGCATTTTCTGGTGCAAGTGATTAGACATTTCCTCGGAAAGATTTCGTTTATCTAAAAAGATTGACCAAAGTAACGACACCCCTAGAGTTTCAATCTTGCTGAGAAAAGCTAAGGAGTAAAATTGCGGTTCTTTAATGTCAGATTGCTTATAAAGAACACCAATTTTATTAGCTGAATATTCCAAAAGATTGTAGCAAGCAGCCACAAACCCACAGGTGATTACAACTTCGGCAGCAGTTCTTTTGCATCTTGTGTCTGAGTTTGCTGAGTCAGTGGCAAAGGTCATGTATAATTGTTGTTGTTTAACCTCATGTTTAACATCGGTAGTCCATTTCAAAACCGATTGTTCTTCTACAATTGCATCAATTAAAGTAGAATTTCTTTCCTGAGTTTTTACAATGCAAAAATTGTACCATTTTAACCATAGAGTTGTCGGTAAAGCGGTTGCTAATTTAGCTAAACATATAAGCTTTTTGATCTTTACATATTCATTGCCTTTATTTCCTAACTGTTCTTTCAGCTTATTAGCATTTGCCATATTTTTCTCAGTCATTAAAGCCAGCACTAAAGTATTGATTTTACGAATTTGTTTGATAAGGTCGGAATCTAATTTGTCAAAAGATGGCGACTGAATATCCGTCAACCTTGTTAATTTGGGAACAAGCTCACTTAATGCTGTATCTGGATCATTTCTATTATAAAGATCGAATATCAAATTACGGATCAGGTTTATTTTCTCATTTTCTTGTTGATGATTTTTGTTTTCTTGTTCATACTTATACTGTAAAAACTGATAAGTTAGATTACGATTTCTTGTTAAAAATACTCCAAAAGTAGGGAGGAATTCTTGTATTCGATCAGGAATCAATTTAGCTAATTTATTAATATCCAAAAATAGTCCAGACAAAGAGGTTGAAGGACTAAGTTTTTTGATTCCTATTATTGAAGCTAAACAATCCAGAAATCGATAATTAAAGTTAAATATTTTAAAGAGAAAATTGATAAGAGGACATAGTAAGAACTTAGGTAAATTATATTTCTTGACTAAAGCTTGGTAATCCTTGACTTGACCCAGGTTTTCAGGTGCTAATAAAGCATTGGATGGTTCGAGATTATCTGCATCTGTAGCAATGACTATATTTATTCCATAAGGAAGTGTTAATTTCTCTGTTTGATTAGGATTTTCAGAATCTTGTCTGAGGGATTCGATGGAGGTTAGTGCTAAGTTATCATAAAAACCAGCATCCATTAAAGCAACACTTTTATGGTGAGCTAGTATCTCTTTTAAACAAGAGCCATCAGAAAAATTATCAGGAAAAATTATCGGTTCAAATCCAATAGGAAAACATGACGAGGCTGCAATCATGTCTCCTAAACGGAGTTTATAACAACAGTCAAGTATTCTGAGGGCATAATAGTCATTATCACTATCATCCGATAAATCGAGGAACATATTACCAAGAATCAGGCCTTTATTATTTTTCTGCGTCCGCAACATTGCAAATCTAAATAAAGACGCATCAGTCATATCAGTGGAATTAATAGTGAGACAATCGGGAGATCGATCGGATTCTAGTAACCTCCAAATTTGATCCATTATGTTTAGTTTTTCGGGATGTATAGCAATTTTTTCTAATTCTGCTTGATAACATTTAGCAGCTTTGTTGATCGTTTTTTCATTCGATCCAAACTTATCTAAGATAGCATTAGCGACTTTACCACTTTCTAAAAACTCCTTTAACGGACGATAGAATTTTTCAATTAAAACTGATTTATTAAATAAATCATTAGGATTTTGAGTACAAAAATTAGCCTTAGAAACTAGGAAAAAGCTGCTAGTAATTGACCCTCCTGAAGCTGATGAAATTGCTTGAGTTTTTTCTAACCAACCTATTTTTTCTAAAAGAACCATCGTTCCTAAAGAAAATCCTGCTGCTCGAAATCCGCCACCAGAGAAACTTAAAGCAATTGTCCGTTGTGAATTTTGTTGGCTATCCATGTTCTTAACACTCCATAGTAGCATAAAAATGCTTTAATAATTAGATCATTTCAGAAAATTCTTTCTGATTTTTTCAAGGTAATTTTAGAAGGCATAAGTCAAAAAATGGATAAACTTTTCCCACACTTTCGTTAAAATTTTAGATTACTTAAAGTTTTATTTTTATTGACTTCTACCTATTCTTCAAAGACAAAATGAACATCTCGATCGCCTTGACTTTTATCTGGCCATTTCAGCCAATAGTGTTGCCATTCTTGGTAATCAAGTTAAGTCAATACAGACAATATTTTATCTGTGATTGCTTAACTTGACGTGAATGGACAAGGAATTAAGCAATTGAACACCAGCGAACAATGGTATAACCAATCACACCGGGATCACCGTTGCTGTTTAAATCATTCCAAAATCTGGTGTATTCATTAGGAGGCATAGTCTGACATCCAGCACTGAAAGGATTCGTTTCTCCACCTTGATGAAATAACATCGTTGTTCCAGCAGAAGCACGAGGTTCATTAGGTTGAAATAGGCCATCGTGACTGGTATCTCGTTCCGCCATGGCTGATGCGGTAGGACACAATACTTTACCCAAGGTGGCACTTGTTCCTGTTTTATATTCGTAATATCCTTCGGGTAAACGTCCTAAATCCAGTCGTCCATCACCATTTGCATCAACCCCCATTCTGTTGCGATCAGCCAATGGATTATTACTATCTTCATACTGAGATGAGGGTTCCGTGTTAGAGGCGTATTTACGAGCGTGTTTCCCCGCGCCATCTGTCCAGATCATGTAAGTAATATCATCGTAACAACCATGCCAATCATTGACTTTTGTACTGGTTTCCTTCCGGAAAGAGATTAAGTTGCGTTTACGCAATGTTCCGCCATTATGGGTGATAATCTCGGCACAATAATCGTATTGCTCACTTTCCGATAGATTAGAAGCAGGAGGGTTGATTCCCGAACCCATCAGGCGATCAGAGGTTAAACTTTCTAGAACCCAACCGGAACAAGGTGAACTAATACGAAGCCATCTCGCACCTTGACTATCCAAACCAGCATCTACGACAGTTAAAGCCGTGTTATTGTCTAATTGACCCACTTTTTCATAGGTAGTTCCAGGTCCAGAGCGCACATTTAAGGGAGGATTGGCATCAGCAGCAAAGACTCGATGCAGCGAGGAAGTTAAAGAAGTAAAGACATAACCTTCCACAGGTTTATCAATGCGGAGCCAATTGTCATCCGTCCCTATCACGTTTAAGGGTGTGCCATTAGTCAGTTCTGTCACCACTGAAAAGTTTGTTCCTGCTCCTGAACGGACTTTTAAGGGCGGATTTGGGTCATTGACAAACACGCAATAGGAAGATTTTGTCAAGTCACGATGAACATAACCTTCAATCGGTTTACTAATTTTCAGCCAATTGCCCTCTTCACCTACAACCGTTAATCGTGTCCCGTTATCTAAACGCCCCACAGGATCATAATTACTTCCTGCACCTTTCCGCACATTTAAAGGCGGATTGGCATCACAGACAAAGACGAATTTTTCGGACTGAGGTGGATTAACGATGGGTGGTTGACTTCCTAAATATTCCTTAACTCCCGCACAAATTTTCTCAACAATTTGCTGATAACCGCCATCTCTCAACCAACGAGCATCTTCATCATTGTCAATGAAGCAACTTTCAAGCAATATGGTGGGCATAGTACAATCATGGGTACAATTCCAGACACGACTATACCAGTCATGGACAAAAGGCGTTCCAGCGTATTCATAACCCCGTCCTTGTAAAGGCAGTCCTCGGAAGTGTTTATCGATGATTTTGATAAATTTCTCAAATTCTGGACTCCGATTCACATAGAATAACCACCAACCTTTTGCCTGTCGGTTACAAGCATTATGATGCAGACACAAACAAACATTTGCACCACTGTCATTAGCTCGTTGTTGCAAGGTGGAAAGGGAAGCTAATTCATTTTCTTGACGACAGATAATCACTTGATAATTGCCCGCCGCTTCTAAACGGGCCTTAACTTCAACTGCTTCTTTCCAGTTGTAGTCTTTTTCCCGTAAATTTAGCGTATGGTTGACTGCCCCTGAATCTGTCCCTCCATGTCCTGGCATAATAGCAACTTTGAAAATCCGTGATGGAGGAGGTTGTTCTCCACCATATTCATCTAGTAAGCTTTGAGCTTCAGGGAAAACATTTTTGACCTTACTGACATAGTTTGGGTCGGTGGCATAGCCTTTTTCCCAAATATATTGTAAATAGCCTTCCGGATCATTATCGTATTCTTCCCATCCCTGATAGGGGGAATTCGGACGACCGATAAACCGCCAATATCCCATTGCGGCCTGTTCTGCGGTTTTCCAATGACACCAATAACAACCATTGGGTTCGCTAGGGGTAACTAACCAAATTTGATGGGTGATTTTTTCGGTGTAATTGTCGTCAATTTTATCTCGCCATTTGAGTCCACCGGGGTTTCCCGCTTCTTGAAAAAGTTTACTCGTACCTCGTGCAGATTCAACGATTGCTTGTGCTAATTGAACAACCCGTAATTTGCGATACCGAGTGGGAATTTGTTCGGTGGTAGCAACGGCACGCACATAATCAGTCCATGAGAACATCATAATCATTTCCTCCTATTATTAAACAGTTTCCAAATACTAAAAGTTAGGGAATGCCAATTAATTGATTACTGCTCAAAATTCTTGAGATTTTCCTTTAAGTAAGCCAAGAGAATCTCTAGACGTTTTGCTTCCGCTTCAGTGAGGTGATCGCCCTTTTGTTTTAACTCAAAATACCGCTTAGTAGAACTAGCTAAACGAATAGTTTTACCCAATTCTTCTAAGGCATTGAAGTAGGGAATCACGGTATTAGAAGGGGTTAAAGGATAGTTAGTAGTTCTGTGGTAAGCTTCCAATACTTCAGTAGCTAAGTTTTTCTCGATTTGGCTGGGGGCTAAAGTAATCCCTTTTTTGATGTTAACTACAATATAAGGACTCACGGGTTTATTATTAGTTGAAGTCACAATCCCATTCGATCCCATTTTCAAGTTTTCTATCTCAACGGGTTCAAAGAAAAAGGCATAAGCTCCTGTTTGTAAGGGAGCTTCTCCAATCACAGGTCTTTGCTCAACGTTAGCAGGATAAAGACCAAAAGTTGATGTTTTTACTTGGGGTTGAAATCTAGCTTCAACAACAGTTGCTAGAATATTATTAATGCCCTGTAAGGCTGTACTTCCCACTGTTGTATAAGGTATTAAACTAGGAAAAGCCGCCCCTACAGTTCCCACAACTTGCTGCAATGACTTGGTAACTTGTTCTAAGGTAGAACGTCCTAATCCTTGACAAAAACTACTAAACGATAAATACAATCGCTGAGATTTTTCATCTTTTTGAAAGTCTTCAATGACAGCAACATTTTCAGCCCAAATGTCTGTTACATCTAAAGTCATTCCAGAGATGTGATTAAGATAGTGAACCTTTAAAATAGGGGTTTCTTGATCTCCTAATCCTATCTGACTGACAAGAGCGAAATAGTTATTATCCCACTGTCCTGCTAAATAATCACCTTTGTATTTAGTGTATAGTTGCAGTGAAATTGTATTGATCGAGATAGTAAAATCCTCCGCAGGAGCAATTAAAGCATCATTGTCCTTGATATAGGGATCAAGTAATTTTCCCGGTTCGTGAAGAGGAACTCTACCAATAGTTGTCGTGGTCATTTGATATTCTCCTGATGGCATCAATAATGCAGGTAATACATCTAAGCAATTACTGTTGTCCCGGTGATTAAATCTTTAAACTTTGCCGCAACCTGATTTTCCCAAGCCTGAAAAATCAGATCATCTTCAAATAATTTTTGAGGATTAATGGTAGAATTAGGATTGATCAGAACTCCGATATCTCGGTATTCAGGTTGCTCATCTAAAGCGTAAGCTGCTAACTCACTACAAATCCATTTATCAGGACAGTTGAGAGCTTCAGACAGTAATTTTTTGATTTTTTGACGTGATAAAAGACTGAGTATCTGACCGGGTAAACTTCCAGAAAAGGCATGAGCTAGGATTAGTTTATAGTCATATTTTTTACCTACTTCTGGTTTGAGAATCTCAACAATACGCTCTGCAATCTCATCAGTTAAATCTTTGGGTTTGCGGAAGAAAATTTGGCAATTAGAAGGTTCAAAATAGGGATACAAAGGATTTTCTTCTACCATATTCGTGCCAGCATTCGCTTCAATACAGGTATTTTCACCCGTAACGATGAGAGCGTGAGTAGCATAAATATTGCTCATTTTATCCCACTTAGTAAAATAAGCAATTCCTCGACCAACTGGATTTGTTCCGTCATAGGTAAAACCGATGTAACCCTTGTTATAGTTAACTCCGTAAACAGGGTTCAAGGTGACAATTTCAAGTCTGGCTTTTTGTTGTAGTTGAGTAGTCATTTTTTTGCCTCTCAGAACGTAACAAAGGAAGTTCTAACTCTGTTCGGAAGTGATATAGATGAGTTAGATAGCTGGCGTGACTAGGTAAAATTAGTTGCGGTATTTATACTTAACACTCTAGATTATTTATCAGAACTTGCTGCCCCAAAGACGGCAAATTAACATATTTCTTTAGGTTTCTGTATATAAGTTTACAGAATATTGTTCGGCTATTTATTAATAAAAAAAGTTGAGTTTGATTGAAAACCATCCTAACACCTAAGCTCGCCAATCTGAACTTTAGCCGATTCTCGATCGCAATTTTAGCCCACCCTAGCACTGCGCTCTTTTCCCAGGAGGATTTTTACCAAGAAAAATGATCTGTCTGCCTGAGAACAGGCTATAGTGATCATCAAACCCTCAGTGAAAAACTTCCCGTGTCTTCAGTATTCCGCCTTCCTCCCTATTTTTCTCCCGCTCTGCAGCGTCGAGTCATGAAAACTCTCGCCGCAAAAAAAACCCGTCAATTCTTGACATGGGCGGCAGCTTGTGCTAGTTTTTTGATCCTCTGGGCGTGGAATTGGCAGTTAGTTTTGGCCACTTTAACCGGGGTGGGGGCGATGATCGGAGTTTACCATCTCCAGGGTCAAAACTGGCCATCGCTGTGGCTGTGGGGGCGTGCTTTTTTCAGCGCCGATAGCGGTAAGTTAACTTTAGCGGTAGTCTGTGGCGGTTTAGGCAGTTTAGCCACCTATCTCGCTGTGGCAATTTGGACCTATGCCGAAAATCGCTGGTTGGCCCTGGCCTCAATTTTGCAAGGATTTGGCACGGTTTTGACCTTAATCCTACTAGGATGGCATTTTCTCGACCATCGCGGTCAAAATGAGTCCAAAAACTTTGATCGCTGGTTAGAAAAATTAACAGTCAATGATCCCTTAATGCGCTTAATGGCAGTCCGACGTTTAAGTGAAATGCAACTTTCCCCCAGTCGTCGAGAACAATGCCAAGAATACTTCCGCTATCTTCTCTCACGAGAAACCGATGCACAAGTGCGATCGGCTTTACTCGATAATTTTGCCGGCCAAGAAACAATCAAACCGCAACCTTTACAAATACCCCTACAGGTGAAAAAATCCCTCTTTAAATATGATTAAAAAGCTCTCTGCTATTAGCAATCAGCCCCCAACTAAAGCTGACTGCTAGAGGCTGAAGACGATATTTTTTTACACCAAAGTTAACTGGCGATCCTCGATATTTTGGAACATCAGCGTACTCAGATAACGTTCTCCAAAACTAGGCTGAATCACCACAATTAATTTACCCTCATTTTCCGGTCGTTGGGCCAGTTGAATTGCGGCACAAAGATTGGCACCGGAAGAAATCCCCGAAAGTAACCCTTCCTCTTTTGCCAGACGACGACCAAATTGAAAAGCTTCCTCATCACTGACAGTAATTACCTCATCAATCAGATCTGTGCGTAAAACTTCCGGAATAAAACCCGCACCGATACCTTGAATTTTATGAGGACCGGGATTACCCCCAGAAATCACCGGACTATTGAAAGGTTCCACCGCAACCACTTGAAAACTAGGTTTACGCGATTTAATCACTTCAGCGACTCCCGTAATCGTGCCTCCAGTACCCACACCTGCAACAATAAAATCTACCTGTCCCTCCGTATCTTGCCAAATTTCCTCAGCAGTGGTGAGACGGTGAATTTCTGGGTTGGAAGGGTTGCGAAATTGTTGCAACATATAAGCGCCGGGGATACTATCAACGATTTCCTGAGCGCGTAAAATTGCCCCTTTCATGCCTTGGGAACCGGGGGTAAGTTCTAGGGTAGCACCGTAGGCTTTTAACATCGCCCGGCGCTCTAAACTCATCGTTTCCGGCATAGTTAAAATCAAGCGATAACCCTTAGCTGCCGCAGTCATCGCTAGGGCAATTCCCGTATTGCCAGAGGTGGGTTCCACTAAAACCGTGGTTTCTGGATTGATTAAACCCGCTTTTTCGGCACTATTAATCATGTGAGTGCCAATGCGGTCTTTGACGGAAGCAGCGGGATTCATCCCTTCTAATTTCATCACAATTCGGCCAAGACAGCCCTCCGCCTGGGGAATCCGATTCAATTGTACTAAAGGAGTGCGGCCAACCAATTCGGTGACATCGTGAGCGATACGCATGATATTTTCTCTGTCTGGGTGATTCGTGTGCTTATTTATAGCGGTAAGCTCTCAGCTTTAGCGTTTGAGAATTTCCTCACTAGCCAAGGAGGCGCTATATAGCTCACTTATAGCAAAGGCCAGCCCTAGATCGGTAAAATTTCCATTTTCCTTTGTTTCTTTCGTCAGTCCGAGTTGATTCCCAGAGACAGGCACAACTACCATGACCGATAAGATTGCTTTTTTCCAAAAGCTTATACTTGTACTAAAATAACTATGGATAGTTTACTAAAGTCAGAATTACGGTCATGACCATTAAATCTAATCTAGCCCTATTGAAAGAACAACATATAGAAATCAAGGGCTATTTGAGCGATAGGTTAAAAGCACGTCATCTAGAATGGATTGTAGAACATCTTGATGATCCTGTAGCGGCGGAATTGTTCCAGATTATCATACAAGAACGAAATGAGAGAGCCAAAGTTAATTCAAATCAGTCCTTGCAAATATCCAGACACGAGGGCAAAATTGAACAGTTAGGAAAAAGTAATCAGAATTTATACAACCAGAATGTTGAGCTTAAACAAGAAGTCAGTTATTGGCAAGAAAAAGTTAATGAATTGCTACAAAAGTTAGAGCAGTTACGTCAAGATTTATTAGATTTTGATCAATCTGAGATTTATCGTTTAGGTCAATGGTTAAAGGCTAGTCTATCTAAAACTGGCCAGGAACGTCAACAGGCCTTACTAGAAAAGGAATTAGTTCATAAAGACAGTTATAATCTAGCGGTGAGCGATCTAAAAAATACTATTCAGCAACAACAGGATGGGATTACACAAATAAAAGAGCGAGCCATCTCTACAGTTGAATCTCTGGAAAAAACTAATGATAAACTACGAAGACAACTGGGGGATATTAAAAAATATATTATTAATAACTATGGCGATAAAAAGTGGCAAGAAATCACTCGTTACTTTGCAGATGACCAGGAACTGAAGCAATGAAGTTACTAGAAGAAATAAACTATCGCCAATGGCAAAAAAGAAATAGTGAACTATTTCATGGCCTTTCCCTAGAGCAACAAAGACAAGCGAGAAAAAAGGGCTATTATAATAGCGGCTGGGGGAAGGTTAAAAGCTCTTGGGAGCTTCTTCAGGATTTTAAAAATAATACTTATAAAGTTGTCAGTTTATTTGAGCATGAATTAAATAAGGGAAATCTTGTCAAAGCCATTGATTTAGCCATTATTGAGTCTGAAAAAGCTAAAAAAATATCTGAGGAAGGAAAACAAGAGTTAGAAAAAATCTCGAAAAATTTGCATGAAATAGCAGATAAAGCCTTGGCTAAATATCCTTTATTATGATTATTATGTACTGCCATGAATAAAATATCAAAATCAAAGTTGTCTCAATTATATAGCTCCGATGAAATTGCAGAAATCTGGAATGCTAATCAACATCTAGCAGTTATCGAACATCCCCAAAAAGGATTAATTAGCCCGAATCAATATCGAATAATGGCCAAAGAAAAACCCTGTCCTTTTTGTGGCAAAAAGATGAAACATGGCGAAGAATTTAAAACTTCTTCCCAGTCAGAAGCTATCAAAAGGTGTTACGAATATAATAATTCTCAAGGGGAAAAAGTTATTAATCAAATCAATCAGATATTTTTTCATCCCAATTATGTCACTATCGATCATATAATTAATAAAGCCCGCTGTCCCGAAAAAATGTTTGATTTTGATAATTTACAACTGGTATGCTGGCAGTGTAACCAAGCAAAAAGTGATGATAATGCCTATGAACTTCGTCACACTTATGAGTATTTATCTAGTCTAGTCGATCAAACAGCAATTCGTTATCCTCTTCTGGAAAAGACCAATGACTTAGCCAAGTTTAACAAACTTTTTAATAAACCTTAATTAACTTTATAATCTGAGCAAATAGCCTTCAAATTTAATCGAAAACCCATAGTAAAATTCCACTATAATTGAATTGAGCTAATCTGAGTCAAAATCAATAACTTGTTTGCTTTTGCCTCATGTCTAAAAGAGACAATTGACACCTATCATTACGTCGCACTTTAGCAAAGGAGAATTTAAAGTCAGGCTAAATTTTTGTAAAAGTTTCTTGACTATTATGACAAAAGATGCTAGGTTTTCAGATAATTTTCAGTAGTTTTTGATGAAATCATCACAAATTACTGGCAAGTTTAATAGACCTCTTGTAAAAATCAAAAATTGTTGTTGGGGTTAGGAGCCAGTAGTCAGTAGTCAGTAGTCAGGAGAATTAAGAATGAATAATAATTAATTAAATGGTCTATTTACAGATTTTATGCAATTTAATCCTTATTTTTGCCGTTTTTGAACCCTTAAAAATTAATTATGCAAGAGGTTTAATTATGAAAAAAGGTTGAGCGCCGATGGTCAAACCCGAAACCTAGCTGCTAACAACCGAAAAAGTTGGGTTAGTATGAGGGGAGATACCCTCTGAGGAGTTGCACTAATTATATGGACATCAAATTAATCTTGTTGGCATTAACGGCTGTATTCACCGTCTCTTGTCTCTTTTTCGGCACCCGCAACGGTTTTTACGATAGCGATAACTACGATGGCAATGGTTCCGCTCACTAACCAGTCATCATAATCAGGGTTGCCATGGTTCAACGCTCTACTGCCGTCTGGGGGTCAAAATCCCTTTTATCCTGTTTACCTTTTGGTGTCGGTCACGCGTCGGAAGGGGTTTGTCTCCTACTGAAAATCGGTCCCTATCGCATACTTTTAGATTGCGGTTTGGCCGATATGCAACCCCTGACCCAAAACAAAAAACCACCCGTGGATCTGGTGTTCTGTAGTCATGCCCACAGCGATCACATCCGTGGGTTAATGGCTCTCCATCAGACCTATCCCCAATTGCCAGTTTATGCCAGTGAGGTGACAGTACAACTGCTGCCCCTACAATGGCCCGATTCTGCCGAGGAAATCGGCAGTTTCTGTCAGGGTTGGCCATGGCGATCGCCGATCGCTCTCTTTGATGATCTCACCGTCGAGATTTTTCCGGCCGGCCACCTACCTGGGGCTGCTGTAGTCCTATTCACCTACAAAACCCCCAAACGCACCTATAAGGTCCTCTATACCGGCGATTTTTCCCTGTCTAATTTTCAACTGGTGGAAGGATTATCGATCGATCTGCTGCGGGGAATATCCCCCGATGTGCTGATTATTGAAGGCAGTTACGGCACAGAACGCCATCCCCACCGACGACAGCAGGAAAAACAGTTGATGAATCGCATCTATCATGCGATCGCTGAGGGGCAAAATGTCTTACTACCCGTCCCCGCTTTGGGATTGGGTCAAGAAATTTTAAAATTACTGCGGTCGCACCACCAATTCACGGGCCGCGACATTGATATCTGGGTTGGGGGCAAGATCGCTAAAGCTTGCGATGCCTACCTAGAAATCTTACCACAATTTCCCGCATCTGTCCAGAATTTTGCCAAACATCAGCCCTTATTTTGGGATGAGCGCATCTGTCCCCGGTTGCGAAGGTTGCCAGAAAAACCGACACCTCTAGGGGGAACCACTCCGATAATTTTACTAATCGATCGCCTAGAGGAGGTGAGTAAATATCTGCAAGGGGATAAACCTTGGTTAATGTTAGCTCCCCAACACCTGCACGATATCAACCTGGAGAATCCCCGATTAAAAGCGGCACAGCGTTCGGGATTAATTAGCCAAGAAACCTATCTACTGGCCGAACATAGCGATAGTCGCAACACCACCCAACTGATCCATAACCTGCGACCACAGCATATCATGTTCGTCCATGGCTCGCCCCTATATCTAGCGGATTTGACCAGTTTAGAAGAATTACAAAGCCGTTATCAACTCCATTCTCCGGCCGTGGGAACCCTGGTAGAATTGCCTATTGGCGATCGCTTTATGCAACCGACACCCCCGGCCCCCAGTCACTATGAGGGAGAATTAAATGAATCGGATTCGATCATCACTATCACCTTACCAGAGTCGATCACCCGGGATCCCCGGTGGAGTAATTTCGCCGATACGGGACTGGTGGAAGCTCGCTGGCAAGGGGAAGAATTATTATTGCGGGGAGTCTCCCAACGGGAATTATTAAGCGAGAGTCCTAATCGCATCACCAAAGCTTTAGAGGAGATGGATTGCTGTCGTGTCTGTGTCCACTACAAAAGTCAGCGCTGTTGGAATCCCGCTTCTCCCCTCTACGGTTTTAAAGTGGTTGCCGAAGGCTATTGTCCCGTTTTTGAGGCCAATATATGATTAGGGTCTGCCTCCATACAGAAATACTAAAAAATTAAATTTTAACTCAGGCTCTGTAAGACTTTTAGCCATAGCTAGTATATTCCTAGGGGGAAGTTCAGAAATAAAAGCATGAAAACTGACACGATTTTTTATCAACTCTTTCAATCATTCCCCTCTATCTTCTTTGAATTAATTCAACTCCCTATCAGCGAAGCCAATAACTACCGCTTTGACTCAGTGGAAGTCAAACAACTTTCCTT
>NZ_JADBTB010000006.1:0-17248 GCF_020246405.1 Microcystis sp. M083S1 | reverse complement strand
TGGTAAGGAGATGCTACCGTTTCTGTAAAAATTTTGGGATTATGAAGAAGATATTTAATCTTTTAATCAACCTTAAACTATTTACTTTTCCTAATCTCCACAATTACGATGCTTTTTCATGTCTTATTTGAAAACGCTATAGATTATCTCTGTGGCCAAGAATTAAGAGAGGTGGAAACTTGAAGATGACAGAACTAAGGTTATTCTCGTTGTTTTTATCCCTTCGCTTTTGGCTAGTTGGGCATTTGTTTTTGTCAATATAATTCTGATCTATTTTTTATGAAAATTATCTCTATTCCCCCATCATCCACCCAGGAATATCTCTGTAAAAGAGACTTAAATCTCTACAATTCTCCCAGTTGTCAAGAGTTAGCTACCCAAGCAAAACGGGGAAGACAATTAAAATTTATTTCCCTAGAAATTACCGAAAAAGGGCTACAAATTCAGCTAAGGGAGGATAATTATTTAGCTTGGTTATGCGGAGAAGATTTAGATGCAATTGCGGTGGCCACCACAGCTTATCAAAAAATTCCTCTAACTCGTTCAGACATAGAAAAACATATTCCTGATATTATCACTTTTACTCAGGAAGCAAGGAACCGTACCAATCATTATCTCTGGGGTGGAACCCTTGCACCTAATTACGATTGTTCAGGATTAATCCAGGCCGCTTTTGCCAGCTTTGGCATTTGGTTGCCGAGGGATTCCTATCAACAGGAGGCTTTTTGTCAAAAAATAAACCGAGAGAAATTACTCCCAGGAGATTTAATTTTTTTTGGTGATAAAAGAGTTAATCATGTGGCTTTATATCTAGGGAATAATCAATATATCCACAGTTCAGGCAAAGAAACAGGTAACAATGGTATCGCTATAAATCTACTTACTGATGATCAGGATAGCATCAGTCGTCATTATTATCAAAAATTATGGAGTTTCGGTCGAGTTATGCACAATTAATCAGTTATCAGTGGTAATTATGAATTATGAATTATGAATTATGAAGTGGGAAGAATAGATAAAAATAATCTCCTGACTCCTGACTCCTAACTCCTAACTCCTGTCTCCTCACTCTCCCCCATAGGTAATCATGTCAGAAAACATCTCCCTAAGCGGTCTATCAATTCGTCGTCACATAGGAGTATTGACGTTAACTATAGCAGTTATCATCATCGGTCTTTTTTTTCTAAATCGTTTACAAGTAGATTTGCTTCCTTCTATCACTTATCCCCGCATTAGTTTAAGGATGAATGTCCCGGGAGTGTCCCCAGAAGTTATTCTCGAAGAAGTAACTAAACCCCTAGAAGAAGGAATGAGTGCCACCGAGGGAGTAGTGCAAGTTTATTCAGAAACTCGCGAGGGAAGGATGCGAGTAGATTTATTTTTTCAACCGGGGGGAGATTTAAATGTCGCTTTAAACGAAGCTACCGAAAGTTTTAATCGTGTCCGACAAAATTTACCCGATATTATTGAGGAACCGCGCTTAAATAAATTTGAACCCTCTCGTTTACCCGTCTATGAATTTGCTCTCGTTTCTGATACCCTACCCCTAAAAGATTTAAGATTATTTGCCGATGAAGAATTAGGGAGAGAATTAGGGTTTGTGGAAGGAGTGGCAGTGGTGGATGTGATTGGGGGAGTTAGAGAAGAAATTCAAGTTAATATTGACCTGCAGCGATTACAATTTTTAGGAGTGGGATTAAATCAGGTTTTAGACACCCTAAAAAGACGCAATCAGGACATCTCTGGGGGCCGACTACAGGGAGAAACCGGGGAACCTTTAACCCGTGCGGTGGGGAAATTTAAAAACGTAGCGGATATTCAAGATTTAGCACTGACCGATAGTAATAATCCCGAAGAAAAAATCTATCTGCGGGATGTGGCCAGAGTTATCGATGGGACAGAAGAACAAAGAATTTTTGTCACCCTAAATGGAAAAAATGCCGTCAGGGTTAGCGTCCAAAAACAACCGAATGCGAACACGATTGCTGTGGTAGAAGGGGTCAAAAAACGCATTACAGAATTAAAAAAATCCGGGTTAATGACCGGGGGAATACAAGTCGTCACCACTACCGATGAGTCTGTATTTATCCAAAACGCGGTTAATAACGTGGTTTCGTCGGGACTAGCGGGGACAATTCTAGCAGGATTGACTGTATTCGTCTTTCTCGGTTCCCTACGACAGACTTTTATCATTACCCTAGCGATTCCTCTTTCTACCCTCGTCGCAATTATCTGTATGAAGTTATTCGGGTTATCGATAAATGTGTTTAGTTTGGGAGGATTGGCCCTAGGGGTGGGCATCGTGGTGGATAATTCCATTGTCATGCTGGAAAATATTGCCCTCAAAGTTAATCAAAACCAAAATAAGCGAGATTTTTTAGAAATTGCCCGGAATAGCAGCCAAGAGGTAGAATCTGCTTTAGTGGCTTCCACTGCGACTAATCTCGTTTCTATCCTGCCATTTTTACTACTGGGTGGTTTTATTTCCCTGCTGTTTAACGAGATTATCCTCACTATCAGTTTTGCTGTGGCTGCTTCTCTGCTGTGTGCGTTAACCGTTGTTCCCATGTTGGCCAGTCGTTTGTTAAATATGCGGGTTTCTAGTGGTATCCATCGGTTTTGGCTCTTAAAAGTCTTTAGTCAACGTATAGAAGGTTTAACCATCCTCTACGGTCGTTTTTTAGCTAAAATCCTCCACTACAGAATACCTGTTATCCTGCTGGCCTTTTTAATTTTAGGGGGAAGTAGTTTCTATCTCTGGCAATATATCCCCCAGGAAGTCTTTAGTCGTATTCAAACCGGACAGGTGAACGTTTTTGCTCAATTTCCCCCGGGTACCAATTTAAATACTAACCGTCAGGTGATGCGGGAAGTAGAAAAGATTTTATTATCACAGCCGGAAACTGAGTATGTTTTTACTACCAGTGGCGGTTCTCTTTTTGGCACAACTACCAATGAAAATATTTTGCGTGCTTCTAGTACGATTAGTCTCAAAAAAGGCACTAATACAGAAGCCTATATCGAACGCATGAGCAAAGCACTAGAGCAATTAAACCTCGTTAACGTGCGTTTGCGTCTCACCCCCGGTCAAGTGCGCGGTATTATTCTTAATAACTCTCCCTCCGTCGGTGCCGATGTGGATGTGATGTTACAGGGACGAGATGGGAAAACTCTAGAGCAAGCTGGTGAAGAAATCCTCGGTATTCTCGATGAAAAAGTACCTAGTGCGCGTTTTCGTGCCGATGCTGACCCCAGACAACCAGAAATTCAGATTAAACCCGATTGGACCCGCTTAAATAGTTTGGGATTGAGTACCCTGGAAGTGGGACAAACGCTACGGACCGCTATTCAAGGATCGATCCCCACCCAACTGCAACGGGGAGAAAGATTAATCGATATCCGGGTGCAATTAGACCCCAACTCGCGGCAAAAAATTAGTGACATATCACAAATACCTATTTTTGTCAATAGACAAGAAGACTTAAAATTAGCAGATATAGCTAGGATTGAAGGGGGAAAAACCCCCGGAGTCATCCAGAGAATTAATCAGCGTCAAGTTTTTATTATTATCGGCAGTTTGGTCGAGGGAGCGAAATTAAGTGACGCACTCGCGGGAGTACAATCGGTTTTAAACGCTACTCCCTTACCCGATGGTATCAGCATTTTACCCAGTGCTGCTGCCACGTCTAATCAAGAAATTCAGGGTTCTTTGGGTTTATTAGCGGGTTTATCGGTATTTTTAGTCTTTGTGGTCATGGCCGTGCAGTATAACTCACTCATAGACCCTTTGGTGATTATGTTAACCGTTCCTTTGGCCCTAGCGGGGGGAATTTTTGGACTATATTTGACCAAAACCCCGATTAATGCCATTGTCATCGTCGGGGTGGTGTTATTGGTGGGGATTGTGGTTAATAACGGGATTATTATGGTGGAATTAGCCAATCAATTGCGGCAAGAATTCGGTTTTACTCGACTACAAGCCATTTTAAAGGCCGCTCCCCAACGTTTACGACCGATTTTAATGACTACCGTGACCACGGTTTTAGGTTTATTTCCCCTCGCTTTAGGATTGGGAGAGGGGGGAGAATTCCTGCAACCTTTAGGAATTGTCGTTTTTTCGGGTTTGTCTTTAGCAACTCTGTTAACTCTGTTTATTATTCCCTGTTTTTACGTTTTATTCTCCAGAAAATAATCTTCTTGGGAATTATGAATTATGAATTATGAATTATGAATTATGAAGTGGGATAAAAAAAGTCTCCTGACTCCTGACTCCTGACTCCTGACTCCTGACTCCTGACTCCTGACTTCTGACTCCTGACTTCTCACCCAATGTTGGCTAAAGATAAGCAAAAATTATTGATTAACTCCAAAAACTTGAGAATATTTAAATTAACATTCCGCAATATTTATAAATTCTTAAGAATTAATTGAGAAAGATTTTTATTTAACAACGATGTTGTAATGGTTACAGCGATTTGATAGAATTTCATAATGGGTTATTCTGTGCTTTTTTAGGCAGCAATGGCTGAAACCCTTGCCACACCTAGAAGGTGATCCTAATTAAGACGGGTAAATCAGTCAATTTCACCCACAACGATGATCTTTTTTTTGTGTAGTTTTATTGCAAAAAAAAAGTTTTTTTGACAAAAACCACAAAGTATGAATTATGAATTATGAATTATGAATTATGAAGTGGGGAAGTGGGGAATTTCAACTAAAACTCTAAAACCCTAAAACCCCATCACCCTATCACCCTATCTCCTGGCTTCTAACCCGACAAAAAACTTTTTGCCGCAAACCCTAAGTTAAATAAGCGATAGTTACCCCCGAACCGCCCTCATTTTGGGGTGCTAATTGAAAGCGTTTTACCTGGGGATGACGGGATAAAAAATCGTGAACACCTTGACGCAATTTCCCCGTACCTTTACCGTGAATAATCCATAATATGCCCGATGGGTTGGCGCGGGTGATCGCCTGTTCGATATCCGTTTCTGACTCTGCCACCCTGGAACCGCGAATATCGACGGTATTATTAGAAGTACGAATTAAAGGAGTCTCCTGGGGTTTTGTGGGAGTTTGGGGCAAATTTTTGGCAGGTTTTGGCACAGTTTCCACTTTTTGACCATCCAAAGACTCAATCTGGTCTAAGGGTAGGGTCATCTTCATCATACCGAAACGCAGGGAAATCTCCTCTGATTCTGGTGAAATTGCTAAAACTTCGGCAGTTTGTCCCAAATTAGGCAAGCGTACCCTTTCCCCCACTTGCGGACGATAATTAACCTTAGTTTTTTCCGTTTTTGGTAATAACCTTTCTGCGATCGCAGTTAACTCCTCTGTGGCTTTTTGGGCATCTCTACCGGTTTTTGTTCCCGCTTGCAATCGACGAATAACATCATTAATCTCTGCTTTTGCCGATAATAAAGCCTTTTGTATCTCCTGCTCCTGATAACGCTTTAATTCTCGCTCTCTCTCCTGTAGAGAATTGGCCCGCGTGGACACCTCTGTATAAAATTTCTCCGTTTGTTGGAGTAATTGACTAGCTTCTTGAGCTTTTGACTCCTGTTCCCGTCTTTGCGCTTCCAAACCAGCAATTACTTGATTTATCTCCTCCGATAACCCCCCCAGATGATTTCTCGCTTCGGCCACAATTTCGGCACTTAATCCCAAACGCTGGGCAATAGTTAAAGCATTAGAACGGCCCGGAATGCCCCATAATAGTCGATAAGTGGGGGAAAGAGTGCGATCATCAAACTCTACCGAGGCATTTTCAAAGCGAGAATCTCGATACTTTAACGCTTTTAATTCCCCGTAGTGAGTGGTAGCCACCGTCAGTAAACTATGATCGGCGAGGTATTGTAAAATAGCGATCGCTAAAGGACTTCCCTCGGCCGGATCCGTACCTGCTCCCACCTCATCGAGTAAAACCAAGGAACGAGAATTTAAAGCCGCTAAAATGCGGACAATCCGGCGAATGTGACCCGAAAAAGTCGATAAACTCTGTTGTAAAGACTGTTCATCCCCGATATCGGCTAAAACCTGATCGAACCAGGGTATCTCTACCGGTTCCCGCGCTGGAATAAACAAGCCCGCTTTCGCCATTAAAGCCGCTAATCCGAGGGTTTTTAAAGTAACGGTTTTTCCGCCGGTATTTGGTCCGGTGATGGCAACAACGCGAATTTCTGGGGTAATCTGCACATTTATTGGTATGACCTCCCCCCCCTGTTCATGGTGTTTTTGCCACCAGAGCAAAGGATGACGCAAATTCCGTAAAGTAATCGTTTCCGAACCATCGATAAAGTGGGGGGGATTACCCTCTAACCATAAACTGTAACGGGCCCTGGCGGTGGCCAGATCGAGCCTAGTAGCGATCGCTAGTAAATATTCTAAGTCCTCAAAGGCTTCGGCGATTGTATTACTTAACTGCCGCAGGATTTTTTCTTCTTCGATTTGTTCCAGACGACGATATTGCCGCAGTTGATTGCCTTGGTCAATGATAGAGTGAGGTTCAATGTAAAAAGTCGCCCCTGTGCTGGAAGTATCGTGAATTATCCCGGGTATTTGCTCTTTTTGCGCTGCTTTGACGGGAATCACCCAGCGCTCGCTTCTTTGGGTAATCACCGCTTCTTGGATAGCACCGCCCTGTTTTTGCATGATATCCTGTAATTTTCGGTAAATTCGCTCTCTAATCACCTTCATTTGTCCCCGAATTTCGCGTAATTGGGGACTAGCGCGATCAGATATGCGGCCATCTTCATCGATACAACGGTGTATTTCCTGTTCTATCTCTGGATAGGTGCGAATTTCCGCTACTAACTCTTTTAAAACTGGTATATCTTCCTGTTCGTCAATTAAACGGCGTAAACGTCGCACTCCCGCTAAAGTCGTGGCAATATTTAAAAGTTCCTGTCCCGATAATAAACCCCCCAGATGCGCCCTTTCTAGGGCATCACCGATGTCGCTAATCCCATCAAAGGAAAGACGACTATCTAATTTTTGTTCTAAGCTATAAACTTCTTTGGTTTGGCAGAGTAGGTTTAAACTTTCCTCTTTGCTTTCTGGTAATGGCAATTGACGAATCGCGATCGCACCTAGTTTAGTCGCTGCAAAAGTAGCTAGGTGTTGACATAGCCGCGGCCATTCCAATAATTCTAGGGTTTCGTCTTGAATCAATTTTGTAGTTTTTTATAATACGCTTTGTATTTCTAGTCTAACCAGATTTGGCCTGATTTTTACAGGAGTGGGGTGTGGGGTGTGGGGTGTGGGGTGTGGGGAGATGGGGGGATTTCAACTAATACCCCAAAACCTTAACCCCCCAAAACCCTAACACCCAACCCCTAATCTGTATCTAAATTCCTTTCTGGAGAGAGAATTGCACCTGTTTAAATTCTTGTTTTAAACGTTGTTTGAGTTTGTCGGGGATGGGACGGGAACCGTAGGCGGTATAATAACCAGCTAGAGAGTTTAAAGCTGTTTGCATAGTAGTGAAAGAACGCAAACCCCCGGATTTTTTATCTCGTCGGTAGAGGGAGATGTAATCGTTGATTTGTTCCTTTGCTTGCGACTCAACTGCCGCTTTATTCGGGTCATCTTTGACTAAATCAAGGGCTGTGGTTAAACTTTCAATCACCGTCAGGGTATCTTTTCCATAATTGCCCGTTAACCCCGAACTACTAGAACAACCCATCAATCCGATGACCAGGACGAGAACCAAAGCTAATAAGCGAGAAATGTAAGGTTTTAGAGACATATTTTCAACACCATAAGTTAATCCCAAGTCACCTTATCCTATCAGGAAACCGTGACCAGTTCACCAGGAGAGTCAACTGGCTGCAAAAATCAGGGGTCAAACAGGGGGCAAAGAGCCAAAATATAGGCTTTTTTGGCGGCAAAAGCCCTATTTTTGCCTAAAAGTTGCGATGCCATCAACTCCCTCGGGGTTGATTCTGGGCTAATTCGGGCTGCAATCAGGCACTGGTGGCGGTTTCAGGGTCGATCGAGATTGGATCTTGCGATCGATTAATCTAGAAGATAAGTAGGTAGGTGTTAAAAGTTGTCAGACACCCCCCTTATCAAGGGGGGCAGGGGGGATCCCCCCGCCTATCGGCACCCCCCTTATCAAGGGGGGCAGGGGGGATCAGAGGCAAAATCTATCTTCAATTTAATTATAACTACTTACTTAAAAATTCTTCGTTGCTTTCGTCCCCCTTCGAAAGAAAGAAAGTTACATTTTGTAATCTTTTGGCCGCTCAAGCTGGAACTAGGGTGAAATGGGCAGTTTGACGGTAAAGCTTGTTCCCTCACCCACTTGGCTATCTAGGGTGATTTCGCCACGGTGGAGTTCGACGCATTTTTTAACCACTGCTAACCCCAATCCCGTGCCGATAATATTTTCCACATTCTGACCCCGATAAAAGGGTTCATAGATCTTACCTCTATCTTCCTCGGCAATGCCGATCCCGTGATCCCGGACTTGAAAAACAATGCGATCGCTATCTTTCCCCAAAATCAAACTAATCCCTGCTCCCGTGGGGGAATATTTAATCGCATTTAAGAGTAAATTACTTAAAATCGAGTAGAGCAGTTTCTCATCTAGATAAGGACGGATCATCAATCCCTGACTGACAAATTTAATCGGCGTATTATTTTTATTGATAAATTGAAAATCCTCGACCAAATTTAAACAAAAAGCTTCAATATCGAGCGGCTCTAGCCGACAACTGAGATTACCAGATTCTGCCCTTGTTAAAATCAAAATATCTGTTAAGAATTGATTCATTAGCTTGACAGAAGACTGGATTCTATATAGGTTTTTTCTGCTCGACTGCTCTGCATCTTTTAAGCCATTTTCTAATAACTGCGAGGCAGAAAGAATTACGGTTAAAGGAGTTCGGAACTCATGGGATATCATAGAAAAAAGCTGAATTTTTAGATCGGAAAGTTCTTTTTCCTGTAGTAATAACCGGTGAATTTCATCACTTTTTTGTCGCCGTTTCTCTTGCCAAAAAACTAAAAAATAAACTCCGCAAATAATCCCAAAGCTAGTAAAAGTTCCCAGTAAACCCAACAGAGAATTTTCGCTAATACTATCCCTAGAACTAGCGATACTACTTCTTAAATTCCTTTTCTGACTAGCTTGTAAATAGGTAAGAAGATTTTGAAACTTATCCCGGACTTCGACACTTTTAACCGTGATTGCATCTTGAGAAATATCATCGGATCGATCGGATTTATAGGTAGCGATCGATTGATTAAATAAAGTAATTCGCCGATACATTAAATCCCCGATCTGAGTCACCATTTCCCGCTCGAAATCCGTGCCGTTTTCTAATTGTTTAGCCAAGAGTTGCCAGTTAGATTGCATCAAAGCGATCGCCCGACGATGACGGCCCAATTCACTGGGGCTGCCAGTTTTGATATAACCCCGTCTTCCCGATTCGGCCACCGCCATGTTAGCGTAAAGATTACTGAGATTATCGATGATCTCGTAGGTAACTTCCACCTCGGCAGCGCGCTGACGCAGAGCGAGGGTATTGCGATAGGAAACTAGGCTAATAGTTCCCATCAATAAGACAGTTAGCCCGAAACCTCCCGCGATCCATTTTCCTTGTTTGAGCCAATTCATCAGCAGCAAACCGAAGCTATTTCCAGCTTACTCTATCTAAATGGAGCAAGAGGACTCCCGTTAAATTTCTCCTTAATTAAAAATATACCAGAAATTAACGGGAGATGAATTGCCCCCAGAATCTAAACTAACGCGACAGCGTTTCCTAATAAGGAAAGGCTTGATTCTCAAGGTATGTATGAGCTTGACATATTTAAGCGGTAAGTGTTATAGTGGAAAGATAACACAGATGGGTCAGGCTGATGTTAAATGTTTTAAAAGTGAGAATATACCCAAACAAAAAACAGGAACTAGCCTTAGCTAAAAACTTTGGTTGCGTCCGTTTTGTTTGGAATTACTACTTAAATAAAACTAACAATCAGTACCTAGAGACTGGTAAAGGAATGACCTACTGTGACATGGCAAAAGACCTTACCCAACTCAAGAAACAACTGGATTTTGAATGGTTAGCTGAGGCTACTGCCGCTACCTTGCAGCAATCATTGAAAAACTTAGAATCTGCTTTTAAGAACTTCTTCTCAAAAAGAACAAAATTCCCTAAATTTAAAAGTAAGAACAAAAAACAATCAATCCGTTATCCTGAAAGTTGTTCAATTAGAAATAAGGGAATTAAGCTACCTAAATTAGGGGTTGTAAAAGCTAAGATTTCTCAAGTAATAAATGGTAAGATTAAATCCGTAACTGTTTCTAAAACCAGTACAGATAAATATTTTGCTGCCATCTTGTTTGAGATGGATGACTCAACAACCATTGAAAAACTAAAAATATCAGGGATAGACCTAGGTTTATCTTCTTTAGTTACGGTTTTTGATGGTGAAACAACCTACAAGATTGACCCAATCAAACCTACCAGAAAATATGCTAAACGTTTAAAGCGGAGACAACAAGCATTGTCTCGTAAAGCCAAGGGGTCTAATAATCGCCAAAAAGCCATTAAGGAGGTAGCCAAGGTTCACGAAAAGATAGCAAATACTAGACAGGATTTTCTTCATAAACTCTCCAGAAAGTTATGCGATGAAAACCAAATCGTTGTAGCCGAGAATCTGAATATTAAAGGGTTAGCAAGGACTAAATTAGCCAAATCAATACATGACGCTGGTTTTGGTATGTTGCTTAATTTCTTGGACTACAAGCTAAAAAGAGAGGGAGGAAAACTTGTAGAAGTTGACAGGTTTTATCCGAGTACAAAACTCTGTTCTTGCTGTGGATTTAAAAATGATTTATTGACTCTCAGTATTCGTGAATGGATTTGTCCAGAATGTAAGACGCAGCACGATAGAGATGAAAACGCCGCCAAGAATGTAAGGGAAGAAGGTATGAGAATACTGTCAACAAATACCGATGGACAGTCGGAATTTCAAGCTTGGGGAGAAACTGTAAGACTCGTTGGTACTTGTACCGAAAAGCGGGTTTCTGTGAATCAAGAATCCCCCGTCACAGCGTCAGCTTGACGGCGGGAGTGTCAAGTCTAGACCATGCGAATTTTAGTAGTAGAAGATGATATGCAACTAGCCGAGATTTTGCGAGAGGCGTTGAGCGAGCGACAATACGTTGTCGATGTGGCTAGAGACGGAGAAGAAGGCTGGAATTGGCTAGAATTAGGCAAATATGACCTTTTAGTTCTTGATGTCACCCTGCCCAAATTAAGCGGAACTTTGCTCTGTCAACGTCTGCGACGAGCGGAATCCCATCATCCCGTCTCTGCTAATGCCACCGTTCCCGTTTTATTATTAACCGCAAGGGATACGGTAATCGATAAAATCGACGGATTAGACGCAGGGGCCGATGATTATGTCACTAAACCCTTCGATTTGGGCGAATTAATGGCGCGGATTCGGGCCTTGATCCGACGCGGCAGCAGCACCAGCAGTGTTTTATTATCTTGGGGGGGTTTGCAGTTAAATCCCAGTACCCACGAGGCCAGTTATAACGGTCAATTTCTTTCCCTCACCCCCAAGGAATTCGCTCTCTTAGAATTACTTGTTACCCATGGGCGCCGGGTCTTAAGTCGATCGGGTATTATTGAGCGAGTTTGGTCTTTGGACGATTCTCCAGCCGAGGAAACCGTTACTTCCCATATTCGCGGTCTTCGTCACAAGCTAAAATCCCTCGGTGCGCCGGAAGACTTTATTGAAACCGTTCACGGTCTTGGTTATCGTTTAAAGTAATATCTGCCTTGGGACAGTAGACAAAATCATTTCTGCACGGAATCTGCACGAAGTTTGCAGAGGGTTTCCATAATCACCCGTTAAATTAGAAAGTTAGACAGGTGCAGGACTTCTAGACAATCAGAGCGGTCAAACCTGTGACTTTCCTCTCCTAAACGGGGCTGCTTGAGATGATTTATACGCGACTTGACTATCACGGCTGGCAGATTGAATTGATCCTAGAAATGCAGGGTTATTCTTTTCAATGTTGGCGAGTGGATGGCAGGGAAGGAATTAGCGATTGCCTAGTTTATGCCACCTCTGAACAAGCTTTAGCGGCTGCCCGACGCAGAGCGGATCTAGAGTCCGCTTGTCTTGCCCTACTGCGATTTCTCAATGATATCGGCGGCCGGAATTATTATCTCAGCCGCGATGATCGCGATGCTCTTAGCCAGTCAATTTTAGAATATGCCCGTCTGGGTGGTGTTTCCTAATTTCTTCCCCGGAAGTTTTCCCCTGATTGAGAATGATTCTCGCTCCGATTTATTGATTTTCAGGCCAGTTTCGGTAATAGAATCGTGACAGTGGTTCCATTACTGGGGATAATAGCAATTTCGATCGAGCTACCGTGTAGTTCCACGCATTTCTGCACCACCACCAAACCCAACCCTGTCCCAGCGATGTGACGGACATTTTTATATAGGGTTTGCGGCAAAAAGTTTTTCGGTGGTGGCAGGGTGTGGGGTGTGGGGTGTGGGGTGTGGGGTTTTACCAGTTTTGAGGTGGCCAATTACCTAATTTTCAGGGAAAAAGTGCCTAAATTTCCCCCCGATCACTCCCAGAGCCAGTACTTTTTGATTGACAAAAGATCTAAAAGTCTTACCCAACAAGGTTTTTAGATTTATTCAGCCAGCCCTGTATAACTGTTTGGATCTTCTCTGCTTTGAGAAATTGCGATAAAATTAACGATCATAGCGATCAATAAAAAAATTTTATGGTTGTCACTGTTAATAATTCCCTGACACTAAGGGAATTTCTGCAATTACCAGAAACTAAACCCCGCAAGGAATTTATTGACGGTCAAATTATTCCTAAACCGATGCCCCAAGGTAAACATAGCACTATTCAAGGTGATTTAGTTCCAGCTATTAACGCCAGTCTAAAACCCCAACGAATTGCCCGTGCCTATCCTGAATTGCGTTGTACTTTTGGCAGTCGTTCTCTAGTTCCTGATGTTTCAGTTTTTCTCTGGGAAAATATTCCCCGCGATGGCGAGGGAAAAGTATTAAATAATTTTGCGATCGCTCCTGACTGGTTAATTGAAATTCTCTCTCCCGATCAAAATCAGACTAAAGTTGTTAAAAATATTCTTTATTGTCTGGATCACGGCACTCAAATGGGGTGGTTAATCGATCCAGAAGAAGAAATTATCTTTGTTTATTTTAGTGATCGAACTATCGCTATTTTTGAATCAGAAAATGCTCTTTTACCCGTCCCCGCTTTTGCGACGAATTTTCAAATCACCCTCGGTCAATTATTTGACTGGTTAAGAGGTTAACGGATTATCAGTTACCAGTTATCAGTTAAGTAGCTGGTTATAATTAAATTAAAAATGGATTTTAGGTTCGATCCCCCCTGCCCCCCTTGATAAGGGGGGTGCCGATAGGCGGGGGGATCCCCCTTAATAAGGGGGGCATCTGATAATTTTTAACGCATACCTACTTATCAGTTATCAGATATGAGTTATCAGATATGAGTTTTTAGTTTCCAGATTTGAGTTATCAGTTCACTGATTACTGATCACTGATTACTGATCACTGATTACTGTTCACTGTTTAGCCGACACTTTGAAACAACTGTGGCCAATCGAGATTGGGTGCGTCTGAGGGGGCAACAATTTCGAGAATTTTATTGTTAGCGGCGGGATAAAATAAGGATTCTACGCAAACCGAGGCCACTTTTGTGCGGGGAATACTGCCCTCAGAAAGGGTATCGGCGGATGACATTTTAATGGCATTAAGATTATCATCGTTTTTGAGGCCTCCGGGGCGCACAATCGTGTAGGTTAGTCCACTATTGATTAAATAGTCTTCCGCTTGTTTTTTCCAGAATAAAATTAACCAAAAGAGATTGAGGGGGTGGAAAAAGTTCGATACACAGAGGGAAGTAACGAGAACAAAATGCTCGATTCCTTTCTTTTTTGCGGCATCGATGAGATTTTTAGTTCCCAAGTAATCCACTAACAAAGGTTCCGTGGGATTAAAGCTCGGTCTGGCTCCCGTGGCGCATAGCAAAACGCTACAATCAGCGATGAGTGCCTCTAACTTATCGGCCTGTTGGACATCTCCGACGACGATTTCCACCCCTGCTGGCAAAATTTCTGCCGCTTTCTCTGGGTTTCTCACCAAAGCGCGTACGGGAATCTGACGTTCGACTAATTGGGCAACGATTCTCCGTCCCGTTTCCCCCGTGGCTCCTGCTACAAATGCTTTCATCGCTTCTTGACCTAATAGTTTTTAACAATACGTTACACTAATCTCGATTCTACAAATTTCCCTGATCCTTTGGCAGTTAATCCCCAACTGTTTCTAGCACTATCATTTTCCAGGTTTTAAGTCATGCAGCGTCCCCCCATTAACTCCCTAGCTCTCGAATCTGTAGAAGTCAAAGAAGACAATCAATTTCTCGGTTTTCAAACCCATTTTGCCGGATGTATGGATATGTATAGCAATCAGGACAAGGTTGCCGATTATCTGGGCGCTCACGAAGGTTGGTTTTGTCGTTGTGCCGAACCGATGAAAACTCTGCCCTTCGGTGACAATGGTTATATTATCACCATCGGTAAATATGGAGCTTTTGGCTATGAACTGGAGCCGAAAATCGCTGTGGTTCTGGAGCTGCCCGTCAATGGAGTCTATCATACTCGTAGTGTTCCCATTCCCGATCAACCGTTTTTGGGCTATCTAGTGGATTATCAGGCAATTATGAAACTAGAGGAAATGCCGCTATCTTCTCCTAGTCGGGAAATTGAGGCAATTTTTCGACAACAGGGACGGGATATTCCGGCGGTTATCACCCAAGTCACCTGGGAACTGCGTATGGATGTTATGGTTAAGTTTCCCAAGTTTATTCATAAAATTCCCCGTTCCATTCTCCAAAAAACCGGTGATAAACTGTTGACACAAATTGTTCGCCAAGTTTCCCCCCGCTTAACCTACAAAGTTCAAGAGGATTTTCACTCTAGCTTCAATTTACCCCTACCCCCTGCCTCCAGTCGTCTTTTCTATCGTCTCGACTCATCCGAGGGTGGGTTGCTTGCTTAGGGTTTGGGGAGTCTGTCAACAGTAATCAGTAGAGCTTGCTGATGGGAAACCAAGGAAAAATAAAGATTTGCTAACGGTGCTGGTCAGTCTAAGCTAGAATTTTAAGAAATGTTTACTTGTAAAAATAAACCTAAGACTACTTCAATATTTTATGTCTCTGCCTATCCGTAACGTTGCTATCATTGCTCACGTTGACCACGGGAAAACCACCCTCGTCGATGCACTCCTCAAACAGTCGGGAATCTTTCGAGAAGGGGAAGATGTACCCACCTGCGTCATGGATTCCAATGACCTCGAAAGAGAACGCGGTATCACCATTCTGGCCAAAAACACCGCCGTTCGTTACCAAAACACCCTGATTAACATCGTCGATACTCCCGGTCACGCCGACTTTGGTGGCGAAGTGGAACGGGTTTTAGGTATGGTGGACGGTTGTATCCTGATTGTCGATGCTAACGAAGGGCCGATGCCCCAGACGCGTTTTGTGCTGAAAAAAGCCCTAGAAAAGGGATTAAGACCGATTGTCGTGGTTAATAAAATCGATCGCCCTAACGTGGATCCTAACCTAGCCGTGGACAAAGTTTTCGATCTGTTTGTGGAACTGGGCGCCGATGACGACCAATGTGATTTTACTACTCTGTTCGCTTCCGGGATGCAAGGATTCGCCAAAGAAAGCCTCGAAGACGAAGACAAAGATATGCAGCCCCTGTTTGAGGCGATTTTACACCACGTTCCACCACCGGCCGGGGACGTTAACAAACCCCTACAGCTGCAAGTAACCACCCTCGATTACTCGGAATACTTAGGACGCATCGTTATCGGCCGCATCCATAACGGCGTAATTAAAGCCGGTCAACAGGCTGCTTTAGTAAAGGATACGGGCGCGGTTGTCAAGGGTAAAATAACAAAACTTCTTGGTTTTGAAGGTCTTAAACGGGTGGAACTAAACGAGGCCAGCGCCGGTAATATCGTTGCTGTGGCTGGTTTTGCCGACGCTAACATCGGAGAAACCGTAACTTTAGCCGATGACCCGCAAGCTTTACCCCTAATTAAAGTCGATGAACCGACCCTACAAATGACCTTCTCGGTGAACGATTCTCCCTTCGCCGGTCAGGAAGGCACTTTTGTCACCTCGCGGCAAATTCGCGATCGTCTGATGCGAGAATTAGAAACTAACGTCGCCCTACGGGTGGAAGAAAGTGATTCCGCCGAGAAATTCCTGGTTTCGGGCCGGGGAGAACTGCATTTAGGCATTCTCATCGAAACTATGCGTCGGGAAGGCTACGAATTCCAAGTATCGCAGCCGCAAGTTATCTATCGGGAAATTAACGGTCAACCCTGCGAACCCTACGAATACCTAGTTTTAGATGTACCCGAAGAAGCGGTGGGTTCCAGTATCGAACGTCTCGGCCAACGGAAAGGGGAAATGCAGGATATGCAGACGGGCAGCAATGGCCGTACTCAATTGGAATTCGTGATTCCGGCCCGGGGTTTAATCGGTTTCCGGGGCGAATTTATCCGTCTGAGTCGCGGTGAGGGGATTATGAACCATAGTTTCCTCGAATATCGTCCTTTCTCCGGGGAATTAGCCACCCGTTACAATGGCGTGATTACTGCCTTTGAGGAAGGAGTGGCCACTTTCTACGCCCTCAAAAACGCCGAGGACCGGGGGGTATTCTTTATTACTCCTGGGACAAGAGTGTATAAAAACATGATTATCGGCGAAAGCAACCGGCCCCAGGACGTGGAGATCAATATCTGCAAAACTAAACAGTTAACTAACCATCGTTCCGCCACCGGGGATGAATTGGTTCAGTTACAATCCCCCGTGGATATGAGTCTCGAACGCGCCCTCGAATACATTGGACCAGATGAGTTGGTAGAAATTACCCCGAAATCGATCCGTCTGCGTAAATTACCGGTGAAAAAGTTAGCCAAACGTTAATCGGTTTTGACAAAATCCGGCGGCAATTTTGCCATGGCCATTGCCGCTAAAAGGGGCAGCAATGGCTCGAAGTTGACATCCTCGCCGCCCTAAAAGTGCGGCGATTCCTAAACCTCACGATTTAAGTTTCTGCTTCCACCACCGTCGCATACCACAGTTAAAAAACCATGTACTGTCTTACACAGAGTCCACAGACTTTCGCCCCATTTCA
>NZ_JADBTB010000059.1:0-12838 GCF_020246405.1 Microcystis sp. M083S1 | reverse complement strand
TCGCTCTGGGGAAGCCGTTACTCTCAGTAATATTGGTGCTGTCTATGATGATTTAGGGGAGAAACAGAAGGCATTAGACTACTACCAACAGGCTTTACCCTTATTGCAGGCAGTAGGCGATCGCAGTGGAGAAGCCACTACCCTCAATAATATTGGTCGTGTCTATGATGCTTTAGGGGAGAAAAACAAGGCATTAGACTACTACCAACAGGCTTTACCCTTACTTCAGGCAGTAGGGGATCGCTCCGGGGAAGCCGGACTTCTCAATAATATTGGTGCTGTCTATTCAGATTTAGGGGAGAAACAGAAGGCATTAGACTACTACCAACAGGCTTTACCCTTAAGACGGGCAGTGGGCGATCGCGCAGGGGAAGCCACTACTCTCAATAATATTGGTCGTGTCTATTCTGCTTTAGGGGAGAAACAGAAGGCATTAGACTATTACCAACAGGCATTACCCTTATCGCGGGCGGTGGGAGATCGCGCAGGGGAAGCCAATACCCTCCACAATATCGGGGCTGTCTATTCTGCTTTAGGGGAGAAACAGAAGGCTTTAGACTACTACCAACAGGCTTTACCCTTATCGCGGGCAGTGGGCGATCGCTCACAGGAAGCCACTACTCTCAATAATATTGGTTTTGTCTATCGGGATCAAGGAAAACCAGAAGTGGCGATTGACTCCCTAGAAAAATCCGCTAATCTGATTCTGGAGCTACGGCGGGGAGTTAGCCGTTCCTTGCGGGCAACTTTCCTAGAAAGTGAGCAAGGGACAAGCATCGCCCTAGTAGGTCTCCTCATTCGCCAGAATTCCCCTCAGAAAGCTTTTGAATGGGCAAATCTCAGCACCACTTTTGACCTCGTGGATTACGAGCGCCTTGCGGGAAGCGAAGGACAAGTCAAAAATCCCGTCGCCAATCAAGCTTATCAGGAGTGGAAAGCACAGGCACGGCAACTGGAAGCCCTGCGCCAAGAATTACAAACCAACTTCAGCGACACCCTCTCCCAACAAGTCCTGCAACAACGAGCCGCCCTCAGCGAACAAGCGGAAATCCTTGTGGAAAAATACCCCGAATTAGCCGATTTACTGGAAATTACCCCCACCGACCTCGCCCAACTGCAAGCCAACCTACCTGCTAATACCACCCTCCTCCAACCCGTCCTACTCACAGGCAGAAATAACATTGAACATACCGTTGCCCTCTTTACCCTCACCCGTACCACCCTTAAGGTTCAGCAAGTTCCCGTCCCTAAAGATCTTAATGAGCGTCTGCAACGCTACGCCAGTCAACTGGAAAGCGACCTAGAAATCGTCGATCGCGCCCTCAGTTCCCAACTCTATGACCTGCTGATTCGTCCCATTGAAGGCCAAATTGCCCCGAATCAAACCCTGGCCATCATTGCCACGGGTGCTTTGCAAAGAATCCCCTTTGAAACCCTCTACGACAACCAAACTCAACAGTATCTCCTGCAAAAATATCCCATTCACTACCTCACCCGTCTGAGTAAAGTGCAGCCCCAACCCACGCCGAAAGTCAATAATCCTAGTGTCCTCGTCTTTGCTAATCCCCGTCCCACCCAAGTCGAATTAATCGGGACAGAAGCTCAAGCTGACTTTCTGCAAAAAACCTATGCCAACAGCCAAATCTACAAACACCAACAAGCTACCCTAGATACCTTTTTAAGTCAATCGCCTCGGTTTCCTATTCTGCACTTAGGCACTCATGGTTGTTTCCGTCCAGAGGGGTGTCCTAGCCTAGGCATGAAACCGAATACCCTACTGTTTGCCAACAAGAGAGAGTATGAACTCAAAGATGCCGTGAAACTGGGACTGCAAAACACCGAACTGATTACTATTGGCGCTTGTGAAACGGCGCGGGAAGTGGATGGAGTCGGTTTGGCGGGTTTGGCCTATGTTTGGGAAAGAGCGGGGGCGAAAACTACCCTCGCCAGTCTTTGGAATGCCACCGATTTTGTGCAACATTCCCAACAAAACAGCCCAGAATTGCCCACGGCGGCGATTTTAAATCAATTTTATACTAATTTACAACAGGGCATGACCAAAGCGGAAGCCCTCCGTCAAGCAAAACTCGCCCATATTGACCTTCATCCTTTCTTTTGGGCGGCGTTTATCCTGATTGGAGATGGTCAAGAGTTGGGAGCAAGTGGCAGGTAGCAGGGAGCAGGGGGATCGCCACCCCCCTTATCAAGGGGGGCAGGGGGGATCAAAGACAAAATCTATTGGCTAAAAAAACGGTACACTGATAATTGATAACTGATCACTGATCACTGCTTATGCCTCCTCGTTGGCCCCGTCAACCCGATCGCAAAAACGATCCCGCTTTCCGACGTTTAGATGATCGCATGAATTTCGCCGTTCATGTAGCGGGTTTTTTAGCGATTAATTCAGGGTTGTGGTTCTTTCATATCATTAAATTCTCCGATTGGACTTGGTTAAATCTGTTCACGGGAATTTGGGCTATTCTATTGGTGGGACATTTGATTTATATAGCGGCGATCGCTAACTACTCGGTAACATCCCATGGCTAACACAACTCAGGACATCGAAAATCTGGCGGCCCAAATCGGCGACAATATCTACATTGACGTGGCTAAATGGCATCTCTATCTCCGGGAAGCACATTTACACAGCGTCGTTGCCGAAAAAGTCTTCCCTTTGCTCGAAAACGACAGCTTAAGCGAGAATGCAGTCATGTCTATCCTGCGGGAGATTAAAGTCACCCTCGGAGGAGGTCATCTGCAAGTTTCTCTAGCGGATTTGTTACCCAGCAAATGTCAGATAGATTTAATCGATTTGCTAGAAGAATACCAAAAAAGTTTCTAGAATTCCCCAATAGTATGCCCGATAACTCGCAACTATAGGGTTGGCTGAATAAATCTAAAAACATTGTCCGATAAGTACTGGTCCTTGGAGTGATCCGGGGGAAAATTCAGGGACTTTTCCCCTGAAAATGGCTAAAACCCCACACCCCACACCCCACACCCTACCCCCACCGAAAAACTTTTTCAGCATACCCTAGTTAGAAATAGTCCCCCAGAAGCAAACTATGGAAATAGGTGTTCCCAAAGAGATTAAAGATCAAGAGTTTCGCGTCGGTTTGAGTCCTAGTAGTGTGCGTGTACTCAATGATCGCGGTCACAGGGTATTTGTGGAAACGGCCGCCGGATTGGGTGCTGGATTCAGCAATGAGGATTACCAAAAAGCTGGGGCCAAAATTGTGGAAAAAGCGGCCCAAGTTTGGGATAAACCGCTAGTTGTCAAGGTAAAAGAGCCGCTTAAGGCAGAATACGGCTTTTTAAACAAGGAAGCTCTCCTATTCACCTATTTACACTTAGCGGCCGAGCGCTATTTAACGGAAGCATTAATCGAGTCGGGAACAACTGCGATCGCTTATGAAACGGTCGAGCTTGCCGATGGTCGCTTGCCTCTCTTAACTCCCATGAGTGTTATTGCCGGTCGTCTTTCGGTACAATTTGGGGCCCGCTATCTGGAAAAACAACAGGGAGGTAGGGGAGTTTTACTGGGGGGTTTCCCCGGGGTGAGTCCTGGACAAGTGGTTATCCTTGGCGGTGGTGTGGTGGGTACGGAAGCGGCTAGAATTGCCATCGGTATGGGGGCAAAAGTAACTATTTTAGATATTAACGTCGAGCGCTTGGCCTATTTAGAGACTTTATTCGGTTCCAGGGTAGAATTGCTTTACAGTAGCCCGGCACAATTAGAAAATGTGGTTCCTAAGGCCGATTTATTGATTGGGGCAGTGCTAGTCTTGGGAAAACGAGCGCCGACCCTGGTTTATCGCTCTTTAGTCGCCAAAATGAACCCTGGTTCTGTAATTGTCGATGTGGCAGTGGACCAAGGCGGCTGCGTGGAAACCCTGCGGGCCACTTCCCACAGTCAACCGACTTACTTGGAGTCGGGAGTAGTACATTATGGAGTGCCTAATATGCCAGGAGCAGTCCCCTGGACGGCAACCCAAGCTTTAAATAATAGTACCCTACCCTACGTTATTAAATTAGCCGACCATGGGGTAAAAGCCTTGGATCAAGATGTTTCCCTCGCTAAGGGGTTAAATGTCGCCAATCATCGGTTAATTCATCCAGCAGTGCGCGAAGTTTTTCCCGATTTGATTTGAATGTCAAAAAGGTGCGACTGAATTATTTTGGGCTGCTAGGAAAATCAGTCGTATCTATCTTAACAATTAAAACAGGATTAAGGTGGTTAATTCACTTGTACTTTATATATCTTGTTGGTTATAATCAGGGAATATCATCCCTAGGAAAATATTAAGGTAAAATGGTCAAATTTATCGATTTATTTGCCGGCATTGGAGGCTTTAGAATAGCTTTTGAAAATCTGGGTTGTCAGTGTGTTTTTTCATCGGAGTGGAATAAATTTTCTCGAAAAACCTACGAAGCCAATTTTAACGATAGTCCCGAAGGAGATATTACTTTAATTCCCGCTTTAACAATACCAGATCATGATATATTGACGGCTGGGTTTCCCTGTCAGCCTTTTAGCATAGCTGGAGTAACTAAACACAATGCGTTAGGTACTCGCCATGGATTTGATCATCCCACTCAAGGAACACTTTTTTTCGAGGTTGTCAGAATTATTCGAGAAAAAAGACCGAAAGCATTCATTTTAGAAAATGTCAAAAATTTACAGAGTCATGACAAGGGTAAAACATTTGAAGTGATTAGAAATACCCTATCAGAGGATTTAAATTATCATATTTATTATCAGGTCATAGATGCTCGTTCTCTTGTTCCCCAGAACAGAAAAAGAATTTTTATAGTGGGGTTTGAGAAACCTAGCCGATTTATGTTTCCAGAAATACCAGATATTCATCCTAAAATTAAAGATATTCTTGAAGGGGAAGTTGATAGTAAATATACTTTAACAGATCATCTCTGGGATTACTTACAGAAGTATGCTGATAAACATAAAGAAAAAGGGAATGGTTTCGGTTATGGATTGGTTAATTTAGAGGGAATTGCCAGAACTTTGAGTGCTAGATATTATAAAGATGGTTCCGAAATTTTGATCCCTCAACAGGGAAAAAATCCCCGTCGTCTAACACCAAGAGAATGTGCAAGATTGATGGGATTTCCTGAAAAATTCATTATTCCTGTATCTGATAATCAAGCTTATAAACAGTTTGGTAATGCGGTTGTACCTCCTGTAGTAGAGGCAATAGGAAGGGAGATATTGCTAAGTCTGAATAATCCTATTTTAGATCAGAAAAATTTGCTTGATTCATCTCGCAAAAATCCAATTATCAAACAATTAGAACTTGCCCTAGTTTTTTAGTCCTAAAGATTTATGAGTGATATCTATAGCTTTAATGTTCAGGAAAATGAATTAATCGAGACAATTAAGAATGCTTATTATATGCAACCGGTGATCTCGAAAATAGACGCTATTTTAGCAATTCAAGATGTAGAGATATATCAAAATGCTTTCAATTATCTCTATGAAGTTATTCAAGGCTCAAAAGATGAAGTAGAAAAAATTATTAAACAAAGAAAGCTTCAGGGATTGATAAAAGATGAAAAACAAACTGCCAAAGCTGTGGTAGGAAACATATTTCCCTATGCGGTTATCTATATTTTTCTCAAAAATAAGGAGATCAAGAATATTGATCAACGTATTTATATAACTAATAAAAAATCTGCTGTTCGAGGATTTGAAAATATATCCACTATTAAATTGGGTGATGGAGAACAACAAAAACCAGATTGTGATTTGATCATTTATTCTTACCATACTTCTGCAAATATAAGTGATGGTAATAATCAAGAAATACCCTATCCTAAATGTATAATTTTATCGTTAAAAACTTCTTTGCGAGAAAGAGCATCGCAAACCTATAAATGGAAACTTTTGTTAGAAATAGCTAATGATCATGGTTCTAAAATTAAGGAAAAATACGGCATTAACTATAATGTTCCAGAAATTCCTCTTATCTGTTTTGTTACAGTTAATTTTTACAACGAAATTAACAATCCTCAACAACGAGGAATGTTAAAATTTTTTGATAAAGCATTTTTGGCCAAAAAATTAGATAATGAAAAAGAGACGGATTTAAATAGACAAAAATCCCAAGATTTTATTAGTCCCTTATCAGAGTTAGTAGATTTTGTTAGAGACTTTTTTAAACTGTAAAGTCAGGAAAAATTACACATTATTTTAGGAGTTATCAACGAACAGCAAGAGGATTTTACTAGACTTGATTTTTCGGAAAAGATCAAAACAGAAACCGAGGCAATCAGAAAAGTTAGAATCGGACAAAACTTTTTTAGAAAGACAATTTTAGCCCTATATAACTATCGTTGCTGTATTACAGGAAATCCCATTCCTCTGTTATTAACAGCTAGTCATATATTACCCTGGAGTCAATTTCCCGAACAGCGTTTAAACCCTCATAATGGCCTGTGCCTAGCTCGTACTCATGATACTGCTTTCGATCGAGGTTTAATTAGTTTCGATGAGGATTTAAGATTAATTATTGGCCATGAGATCAAAAAAAAGGCTCAGGATCAAGGTAGCGAGACGTTAGAACTAAATTTTATCAACTATCGCGGTAAAACTTTAAATGTTCCCGATCGCTTCTCACCAGATTTAGATTTTTTAAACTATCATCGCTATCATATATTTCAGGGTTAAAAATAGGATAAGGTAAGTTAAATTCTCAATTGCATTACTTTGTTTATAATTGAGTTTGTCTAAAACATTTCTGCAATTATGGAATGTAATGACTATCCTGTTCTCCTCAGCTTGTATGTAAAGTTTTATGTACGGATTCAACATTTCTGACCTAGGCGGTTATCTATATTTTTCTCAAAAATAGGAAATCATACTAAATCCGTTGAGTATAGGCTACATATCAGGAGAGGGAATAGGCACTCATGCAATAGGCAAAAGTGGCAATAAATAATCAGTCTTTAATAACCAGATTTAGGATTAAGATAAAATTATTGTACTATCAACGGATATCGCTTAAAAAAACTTACTCACAGGGATTTTACCAAAATGTCTAACGAAACCGTTACTTATAGTCTTGAATCCATCCTTAAGGAAATAAAAGACAGCATCAAGGATGTTAACCAGAAATTTGACAGCCTACAGAAGAATCTTAACCAGAAATTTGACAAAATCGACGAACGGCTAACTAAACTAGAGGTGGGACAGGCAAAACTAACTGAGAAAGTCGATGGGATGGATAGAAGACTAGAAAAGGTGGAAGGAACCCAAAAAAATCAAGTTTGGACGTCAATTATTCTTTTAGGATAGGCCATCGGCACGGCAGCGGGGCGCTCTTTCTTTTCTGGCAATCCTTAGAAATATTGTCATAATTTCTCATTTTATGGTAGTTATGAGGGGAAATTGGCAGATGTGAAACTCAGGTTAAAAATAAGAGATGTCTAACCCATCCTGCCGATAATTATGCTTTACGATACCTAAATTATCACGTTCGGCATCACGACAAAGCCCCGTTGTCAGGAAAACGGGGTCGCGGGCGCTCGACGGGATCGCTACTTTCACCCCTATCCAGAAGGTTTAGATTTTCGATTTTAGTTTGCCGCGCTTCGGGACGGCTTTCGCCCGCGCTTCGGGGTGAATAATCCTAACCGTCACCTTCCCCACCCCATTCCCTTAAAAAGGCGAACACCGCATGAAAGAGATTTTGTGTTGTGGGCGGAAGATAACTATAAGGCCATAAAAAAATGTTGAAAGGCCGCGCTCCCAGTTGCTCTCTATATCTAAAAGTATCTTGCTCCGACAAACTCACCACTGCATCGAGTCTTTCGGCCAGGGCGATACAGTTCCGAAAATTTTCGGTGGCATAACATTGAACGTCAAGCTGATTACACCGACCCCCTGTGACTAAATTTGCCTGAAATGGCTGAATACTGCAAAAAATCGGTTTCCGGTACTGATAATCTAGAGATTGGAACTCCCTCTCCGAATAATGGGCAAAAAAATGGTCATCGACCTGAATCCCATCCCCGTGACGCGCTTCATGGATCAGTTCAGCGACGCTCAGGGAACGGTACTGGGGCGACTGAACCCAGACCACCGGCATTAACCTGTACTCTCGCGCCTCCCGACTCACCCGCCTCTGTACCTCATCGGACACTCCCCGAAAATCCAAGAAGACCACCTTATAGTTTTGGCTTTGGATGTCTTTCATGACCTGGCCGAGGGTGTTAGTGGACGAATGAAACCGAATTTGAGGTTGAGAAAGCCAAGTTCCATTGGGAACTCCTGCGATCGCTAATCCTGGACAGAGGCATCCCCACAAAGTTGCCAGCCAAATTCCCGTTTTCTGAGATGGTCGTCGGTGCTTCTTGGTCAATAACCTAACCATTGTTCGCATCTTCCCTCCGATTTTTCCACTCCGCCCCGCATACTGTAATTCTCGATCCGCCCATTTCTCCATTTTTTTGATGACCTCGACCTCGATTCCTTCTTTCAAAACTATACCCATCAATCATTTGCTCTTTTTTTAAGTTTTTTACTTTTTTGTTAAGAAAGATTCCAACCGATATCGGCCTTACCTAGGGTTTGCTGAAAAAGTTTTTCGTGGGGGCAGGGTGTGGGGTGTGGGGTGTGGGGTGTGGGGTTTTACCGATTTTCAGGTAGTCAGTTACCTAATTTTCAGGGAAAAAGTACCTGAATTTTACCCCCGATCCCTCCAAAGGTCGGCACTTTTTGAGGAAAAAAAAGTCTAAAAGCCTTATCCAACAAGGTTTTTAGATTTATTCAGCAAGCCCTTGGTAGAGTTCCTGTTTGGCTACAGGATTTTTCCCCACACCCTACCCCCTACACCCTACCCCCTCTCCACACTTCAGGCTGGTTGTCACCCCTTCAGCTTTTAGTGCTATTTTGCTGAAGAAACTATCAGTATAGACCCCGTTTCCACACAGAAACCAGAAGAGCCAGAATTCTCGCCAGCTCTTAGTGAAAAGGCAAAGTTGACCGAGTGGAATCTAAATCAACGCCACTAACTGCAACTGGGCCATCGGGCGTGATCTCGATCTCGTATTGACCGGGTTGGCTGGGTACATCGGGTAAATGCCCTTCGGCTAAAGCGCGTAACAAGGGGAATGGGTCGATGTCGAAGCGAACGAGACGCGGTTGTCCATCGATGAGCGTGGCGATAACAGCCCGCTCGAACTCCAGAACTTTTAGCAGTTGGGGGAGTTGAAGGTCGAGAGAGCGCAAGTATTCGGCGAAAGCTTCCACTTCGGTGGTCGAGAATTGATGGGGCGGGGCTTTCGACCAAAAATCGGCTAGGATAGCGCGGAAGATGTCCGGCCCGATAGCCAGCATCATCAGACGGGAAGTTAACCTGATGGCACTGACGATCATCGAAGCGCGAAATTCTTGAATCAGGCGGTTGATAATTTGGACTCCGGGGTCGGCGGTCAGTTCTCGTGCTATTTCGTCCGGTAGAGAGCGGCCGATCACCAAACTGCCTAAGAGCCACTCCCATCTACTCGGGGAAACGGCAGTACCCCCTATCGCCCCCCCGTTCGTTTTCGGGACGGGATAAGAGATTTCTTGGGAGAGTCGGCCGGGTTTCCGAAGTTCCCAGAGTTCGTGTAGTCGTTCTATCTGTTCTCGGACTAAATCCAGGCCGACAACGGGAATGAAAGAGGGAAAAATCTCGAAAATAATGGCTTTCAAGTTTGGCAAGGTGGGAATGACCCGTTTAGCCAACTCGAATAAGGGAGCGGGTATTTCCCCGGAATGAGCGTCTAGCCAGAAACCCCCCAACTTCATGCCACCCGCTAGATGAATTTCCCAGACCCGATCGAGAGGAAGTCGGGATAGGTAAGCTTCGAGCGACTGACGACCGTTGAGTTGGTTAGCCCAGAGGTTATGAAGATCCAACAACAGCCCACAATTGGCAGTTTCGATAACGCGGGCGACGAACTCGCCGTCTTCCATTTCCCCGGGCCGGGGTCGCAGGTAATTGACCCCAGTTTCCACCGCGATCGGCACGGGTAAAGCGGTTTGAAGATCCCCGATCGATCGAACGGCGGTCTCGACTCCTTCTAGTGTTTGGAGGGGAGGCAAGAAAAAGCCCGTGTGGAATTCCGGGGTCGCGTTAAAGCTAAGATGCTCGCTCATCCAAGGCGAACCGAGACGGTTGATCGTCTGCCGCAACAGTTCTAACTGCCCTCGATCGGGGCGAACTGTCCCGCCGACGGGAATCCCGACGCTATGGACGAGCTTTTTTCCCGGAAGCCCAGCGAGACGCTCGAAAACTTTCTCTAGCGTTCGGTAGCGTCGAGGAGCTTGCCCAGTCTCGATCCACATCGTCTGAGGCTCGATTTCTAGGACAGGAAAAAGTTCCGGGCGTTGTTCTAAAAGAGGCTCTAGTTCTGGTGAATAGGTAATCCCAACGCCCATTTCCGGAAGTCGAGAATTAGATTTTGCCAAATGCTTGTACATTCAACTTTTTATCAACGGTAATCAGGTCTAACTCGTTGCGAAAGGCGATATCGAATCCCGAGTGACATGCGGGACATCCGAGACGGGCGACAATACGGGCGATCGCTTCCTTCACCCGTTCGATATCGTTACTAATCCCAGCATCTAGCACTACGCTCACCCCACCGGCCCGCGCACCCAAGTCTCTGTCCATAAGTTCCGGGATTGGCCGATTCAATGGCGTGACTTTCCGCACGGGATCGAGGATAAATTCCCGCTCGTGAAGGAAAGTACAAGCCGCCCCGGAAAAGCAGGGCTTACAACCCACGCGACCCATAATTTCCGCGATACTGACCTGCAAAGCTTCTAGATTATAGGCGACTTCAACGGGTAAAGTGACTCTGATCGGGCCGCTCAAGCCGAGTTTATGTCTGTGACTAATCGATTGATCCGCTTCAATAACCATTTGATTTTCTCCTGATTCAATATTCCAGAGGACAGAATCTTCCGTACTCTCGATTAGCTCGTTGTCTTGAAAGATTTTAAAGAAAATATCCGGCCGCCGATCCAGAAACACTTCTCGGAAGTAGGACTCGTCGAACATTATCTGAAAATCTCCGCCTTCCCCCGTGACGGCACTGCCCAGCAGGTCGTCATAGATTAAGTCTTTATCCCAAGCCTCAACTCGGAGTCCTGAAATACTGGAACGAGTTTGACGGTCGATAACACGACCCAAAATTTTCCATGTTGTCATGGCAATTTACCCGGGGATGAGCTTGGTGGTCGGAAAACTCCTAACACTATTATCAATAAAAGATTATCAGTAAGACACTGTTCGATATAGTTCGATATAGCGCATCTGAATACTAGGAAGATAATTGGTTTCAGCCCTCGTTTTGACGACATTGGTTGTCTCTTGAGAGATTTTAAAAAGCTTTCCGCACCACTAAGAGGGGTTAAGTTTAATTGTTGATGGTTCGATATTTGGTTTAAAGCAAAAATCGAGAAACTCCGAAAATGTTGCCATTCTTCATAAGACCATCGCTTTATAGCTCTTTTTACCTTACCGAGGTATCGACAAGTTTTGCCAACAAAGGGTTTAAGCCTCTTGACTACGCCTCCTTCTGATGAAAATTGCTATAATCTTATAAATAACAGGTTTTATGCGTTTAAATATCTATCTTTAGTAGTAAATTGCCGCTGTTCTCGACTTTGTGTAATAGTTTTTGCTTAAGGAATCGTGAAATGCTTATCGAGTAAGACTTTTGTCCCGATTCTCTAAACTTTGGCGATAGACAAAACCTCAAGAATATAAGCCTGTTCTGTAATTGAGGCAATTACTTTACGAGTCATAACACTCCCCACACATCCCACATTCAATCTTATACCAATTCTCCAAAATGTGAATACAGATAGGATAGAATATCATATTAGTAGAGTTAAAGGAAAAATATGGCAGGAGTTTATAAGATAGAAATATCTGAAAGTTAAGCAGAACTCAAGGAACTGCTTAGAAAAGAAAAAACTGGTTCAGGAAAAGAAAGAATACAATTATTGTACTTGTTAAAGACAAAAAAGGCAAAAACAGTGACAGAAGCCGCGGAAATGATAGGAAGAAATAGAGTCACTGTACAAGATTGGTTAGGAAAATATCGTCAAGGGGGACTGGAAAAATTATTGTCTAAAAAAGTCAGTACAGGAAGACCAAGAAAAGTTCCTCAGTGGGCAGAAAAAGCCTTAGAAAAAAGATTAAAAGAAAAGGAATATTTTTAAATATTTTTAGAATTAGTTTCTGAATATTTTGCTGATAGTATTTTGATAATACAGTTAGATAATGGCAGGTTTCATAAGGCAAAAAACCTGAAAATACCTGACAACATTATTCTCATGTTTCAGCCACCGCATTACCCAGAATCTAATCCAATTGAACAGATTTAGCAATATCTAAAAAAAGGATTGAGATGGAAACTACCTAGAGACTTAGAGGAATTACGTTTGTTAATTGGTCAACGACTCGAAGAAATGAACAAAGAGGTAATTGCTTCAATTGTTGGACGAGGTTATATCCTGGATGCTCTATCTGTAGTTGGCATTTAGAGAATTGGTATAACCTCGGTCAGCAAAAACTTTGCCAAACAGGGATTGTAGCAATTTGTTCACGGGTTTACGGTCGTCCACATTGCCTGGAGCAAGGTGAACGTTGAGCAATTCCCCCTCCTCTCCACAGAGGTTTTTCCCGTGCGGCTAAATTGTCAAACACCCGATGACTACTGATGCGGCGATTATGGCAGACCTGAATTTTGGTGGCATCGACAAAGCTAATCCCCGTGCAACGACCAAAACAATGCTTCAAGTAAACGCATAAGGGGATGAGAG
>NZ_JADBTB010000058.1:0-16641 GCF_020246405.1 Microcystis sp. M083S1 | reverse complement strand
TGGTCTTGGCTGTCTATATTTTAACCAATAAATTGCTGTATTGCAAGCATAGTCAGCTTTTAAAGATAAATTATTGTTTTATTGGTCAGCAATAATTGTCTGTTTTTTCTTTAATTTTACATGACAAGTTCGGAAGAGCCATATCGATATGCCTTTCAAAAGTTCTCGCACCTTTAGCGTAGGCTATCAGCATTGAGGATGTCCAATCAGTATATTCATGGGTTGAAAAACCAATGACATGATTGGGGTAGCGATTTTTTAAATAATCGATTTGATTCATCTCTAGCTCAGAATCTTCGGAAGGGTAGAGAGAAACACAATGGTTAATAGCCAAAGGAACATTACGATTTTCAAAGAAGATGACTAAATCATCTATATCCTTGAGAGAAGAACCTCCGGTTGACACAATTACTGGTTTGCGAGTATCGGCAATTTTCTCAATTAAAAACCAGTCGTTGAGATCTGAACTAGCGATTTTAATAATGGGGATCCCCAGTTCGGCACAAAGATTAACAGACTTTTCATCAAAAGGAGTTGCCATCGGAATACAGCCACTTTGACGTACTGCTTTCACTAGAGTTGCGTAATCATCTTCTGTCATTTTTGTATCGAGAGTTTTTTTGATATAGCGAATATCAGCCCTGTCCCGAAAATCTCGATGAATGAAATTGTCCACATCTCTGAATTGAAGCTTGATCGATGCTCTGACATTATTAAACCTAACAATTCTAGAGAAGTCGGTGATGATTTTTAATCCTCTCTCTAAACTACCCCAATGATTATTGGCAAGTTCTAAAACAAAGAGTTCGTCAAAAATATCGCGGTTAACAGACATTGGATAATCCTCCTTAAAATTAGACTCTATTATTCCCTTGCATGAAAAGCTAATGCTTGATTAGACCTATCAATTCGGGAAAACTATAAATTTTACATAACTGCTCGGAAGTTTCAGATTCGTGTACTTTTCCATAGCCATAGGTGGCGGCAATGAAACTAAGTCCACAGGATTTGGCTGCCTGAGCATCATCACGAGAATCTCCCACCAACATAGCAGATTGTTGATTGATTTGATACTTTGTCAAGATATGTTGACAAATTGCCGATTTAGAGGAATAGGGATGAGTTCCCGTATCTGGAGATACAACATCGGCAAAAAAATGTAGCATCTGGAGATGATCTAAAATCTTAAAGGTTGGGTGGCTAGGCTTGTTAGTAACAATAAACATTGTAATATTAAAGTCGGACAATTGGCAAAGAGTTTCTACAACTCCTTCATAGATATCAGTTTTTTCCCAACCTTCACTATCGTAGCTTTTGCGAAACTCCTGGGTTAAATCATCAATCAGATCTGGATCAGCATTGCCGATCATCTGTTTGAACATTTCGGCCACAGGGGGGCCAATTAAGCTTGTAGAAATCTGATCTAGAGCAAAGTCTGGAAGTACAGATGACAACGCCTTTGTTAGAGAATATTTAATTCCCCTTGACGAATTAATCAATGTACCATCTAGATCAAAAAATATGTTTTGGATTTTCATATCAGTTTTAAGGTTTATAGGCAATAATCCCAACTCCCTCCCGACCATCATCTTGAGCATCAGGTAAGTAATCGATACGGGAAATGAACCCTTTTCTCTCAACTATAAGACCCATCTGGGTACAGACACGCGCTAATATATCTGGATCTAGAGTATGAAAAAAGTTAGGCAAATTGGGAGCCAGTTCTCTGGGCATAAATTGGGGAAAGTTATCAATTTGTCCCGGCCAAAAATCGCCCCGGTGCTTTCTTTCTTCATAGATAGGTAAAAATGATTTTAAAAATCTATTATAGGGAGTATCGGCAATCAAATAAACTCGACCCCCAGAACAAAGCCAACGGGACATATTAAGGACTGATTGCTCAATTTCTGTCCCGGTTAAAAAGTGTAGGACTCTTGAGCAGAGGATGGCTCCCAAACTTTCCTCCTCCAGATTAATCTGATCGGGTAAAGAGCCTTGTAACAATCTAAGACGATTTTTTTGGTGAGAAGGTGTTTTTTGAAGACAAATTTCTAGATGCCGCCGATCTGGATCACAGGCAATCACTTCCGCGCCTGTTGCTAAAGCCGCTAAACTTGCGATCCCGTAAGCTGCTCCGATATCAAGACAAGCTTTGGGAGCCAAGGGAGCAAACTTGACAAAAGCTTCGGTATAAGGATCTATCCAAGCAGTCATAAACCCCATCAAGTTTAGGGTGGGGATGAGCATTTCAGAAACGGGATCAGGCATCTCTACAGAGTTAGACGACATTGAATTGAGTTTCTCCTCAAATTAACGGCAATTAGGCTTCGCTGGTAAAGCGAGAATTGGGAATAGCATAAAGAACTAAATCTAGACCATCTTCACCATGAGGCTCAAGAAAATAAGAGTAATCACTACAAATACTATTTACCAATAAGGGGATTCGCCAGAGATGATCCTGTTGATGGTAAACAGAAAGGGCTAAGATTGGATGATATTTCTCGATTATGTTACTTGCTCCCAGAATAGTATCGATTTCTGCACCTTCAATATCCATCTTGATAAATGTTGGTGCTTCATCAGCGAGAATTTCATCTAGGGGAATTGAATCTACTTCTAGCTCGCCTTCCGAGGAAATTGCTGATGCACCAGAACCCGTAGCTAAAAATCGAATTTTTTCCTTTTTTTTGCCTGTAGCGTTTTGATATACTACGACTTTTTCTTGAATTACATTATCTAAATTCGAGATATAATCTTTCAGCTTCTCAACATTGCTTGGATCGGGTTCAAAACAGATGATTTTCTCAAAGGAATCTTTCTGAGTGTTAATTAAAGTTTTAACCGTATCACCATCGAAAGCACCGCAGTCGATAAAAACTTCATACCTCAGTAGTGGCAAAAGGAGCTTCGGTAAATATTGGATTTCTGTGGATGATGATAAATGATCAAAATCGAGGCAGATTCTCCACTTTAGCTGATTCAGATATTGTTGTTTAGAATAATCATCGCTTAAGAGACTAAAAACAGCTATTACATCGTCTAATTGTTCATAAATCTTGTGAGGTAAATCTATGCAGTAATAAGGCAGAAAAATAGCTGGATATTGCCAAAAAAGAGTGATAAAAGAAGTAACATTTAAGCAGTTAAGTTGGTGCAACTGATCTCTGAGTAACACAAACCGGCGATTTCTTCCTGGACTCCAAATTGTCACTATAAACAGAGCATTATCACCATATTTTTGAGCAGCAATTTCAGGAGAAAGAACCTCAACTCCCTCAATTTTTTTATTCCAGATAGCCGCATTATTATCAGCAAAAGCCACTGGTTCTATGCCAACACTCCGCAAACCAGCAAGACACTTTTTGCCTAAGTTGCCAGCACCAAACAACACAATCTGTCCTTGAGATTTTTCGAGCAATTGCTCGAAAAGAGAACTTTCATAATCTTTTATAGAAGCAATTGGTTTTTTGAGTAAATTTTCTAATTCGAGTAATAAAGAAGAAGACATAAGTTACCATCTTAGGGAAATAAAGCTAGTCTCGCCCAATTACTTAGTGTAACAGGGTAACAAAGATTCTAGTGTTTGTTCGTCGGGCAGTTTAAACGGGATTGTTGCTCAGGGTACACCAGATTACTATCCTTGTCAAGGATAATCTATAAAATTGCTAAATAGACTCAATAGAGTCATAATAATCATAATCAACTGGATTTATGGCATCAAAACAATGATTAGAGTTGCCGATTATATCGCCCAAACCCTTGTCAATCAAGGCGTTCATCATATTTTCTTAGTGACAGGTGGCGGCGCCATGCACCTCAACGATGCCATCGGGCGCTGCCAAGGCTTGAGTTATATTTGTTGTCACCATGAACAAGCCTGTGCCATGGCGGCAGAAGCTTATGCTAGAGTTACTGGCAAGATCGGGTGTATTAATGTCACCACCGGACCGGGGGGTATTAATGCCTTAAATGGAGTTTTTGGTGCTTGGACAGATTCTATTCCTATGCTGATAGTATCGGGACAGGTGAAGCGAGAAACCTGCCTAGCAACCTACAACCTTCCTCAGTTGAGACAACTGGGGGATCAGGAAGCGGATATTGTTAGCATGGTTAAAGGAATTACGAAGTATGCCGTTCTGATTGATGATCCCCAATCGATTCGATTCCATTTAGAAAAAGCTCTACATTTAGCTGTTTCCGGTCGTCCGGGCCCTTGCTGGATTGATGTTCCCATTGACGTACAATCCAGTAAAATTGATGAAAGTCAATTACAAGGTTACGATCCCTCAGAGGATGGAGAACTATGGGATTTACCGTTAATTCAACAACAATGCCGTGAGGTAATTAGTCGGCTGAAAAACTCTCCCAGACCTGTGATTATGGCAGGCAGCGGTGTGCGAATTGGCGGTGCTGTTGAAATTTTTGAGAAAGTTATCCAAAGGTTGGGAATCCCAGTTACTACGGCTTGGACTCATGATATAATCGCCTCTGATAATCCTTTGTATTGTGGTCGTCCTGGTACAATTGGTGATCGCCCTGGCAATTTTACCGTTCAAAATGCAGAAACTGTACTGATTCTTGGGAGCCGTCTAAATATTCGTCAAGTCAGTTACAATTGGCAGTCTTTTGCTCGCTGTGCCTTTAAGATTCAAGTGGATGCTGATCAAGCAGAATTAGACAAACCGACAGTTAAACCTGACCTCCCAATTCATTGTGATGTGAAAGTTTTTCTGGAAGAATTAAACCGCCAATTGGATGAAGATAATTTCGACCCCGAAAGTCATTCTGATTGGTTGGCTTGGTGCCAAGAAAGGGTTCAACGTTATCCGATCTTTTTACCCCAAAAACATCAGTCCCAAGAAAATGCCATTAATCCCTATCATTTGATGAATACCTTATTTAAGTGTTTAGATAAGGATGATGTGATTGTCTGTGGTGATGGGATGGCCTGTGTTGTTACTTTTCAGTCAGCAATTATCCAAAAAGGACAAAAATTGTTTTCTAACTCTGGCAGTGCCTCAATGGGGTACGATCTGCCGGCTGCCGTGGGGGCAGCCATCGCTCAACAAGGCAAACGGGTTATCTGTTTTGCTGGAGATGGTAGTCTTCAGATGAATATCCAAGAACTCCAAACCGTCGTCCACCACCAACTTCCTATCAAAATCTTTGTTCTTAATAATGGTGGTTATCTATCGATTAGAGCAACACAGATTAACTTTTTTGGCAAGCTAGTTGGGGAAAGCTCTCAGAGTGGCGTGTCCTTTCCTGATATTGTTAAAGTTGCTGAAGCTTATGGCATTCCTGCGACAAGAATTAATTCTCCTGATTTTCAGTCTCAACTGATCGAGGTACTTGAGCAACCCGGTCCAGTGGTGTGTGAAATCATGTTAGATACCCAACAGTTATTTGAGCCTAAATTGAGTTCAAGACAACTACCTGATGGCAAAATGGTTTCATCCCCCCTAGAGGATATGGCTCCTTTCTTAGATAGGGAAGAACTCTTGAGCAATTTATTAATTCCACCGGTGGAGAATTAATGATTAGAAAATACTTCCCTCACCGGACAGAATCTTATTATTTTATTGATGGATGGTTCACTTGTAAGTAATGTATATTCTCAAAAAGGCTCAATTGGTTAACCTGATTAAAAAACATAAATTTGCCCGTTTTTTGCTGGTTGGTGCAATAAATACCCTGTTTGGTTATTTTTTATATGGTAGTCTTATACTGATAGGACTAAATTATAAATATGCTGTCTTGCTGGCTACCATTCTGGGAGTTTTATTTAACTTTCAAACCACGGGAAAGTTAGTTTTTGGTAGCAAAAACAACAAATTGATTTTTCGTTTTGTCTTAGTTTATGTGGTGACTTTTCTCTTGAACGTTGAGGCCCTGAGAATTGTTGATGCTATTGATATTGGCATCGAGCAAAAAACTAAAATGTTAATCGCGGGTGCTATCTTGGTTCTTCCCATGGCTGTCATCTCTTTTATTTTAATGAAACTATTTGTTTTTAGGGAAGGATCACAATGAAAAAAATTACTGTAATGACCCCTTGTTATAATGAAGAAGGAAATATTGAAGACCTTTACCTGCGAGTTAAAGAAGTCTTTAATCAGTTACCTAACTATGAGTATGAACATCTTTTTATCGATAACGCTTCCCAAGATCAAACTGTAGATGAATTAAAAAAAATTGCTCAAAAAGACCCCGGGGTAAAGGTCATCGTCAATGCTAGAAATTTCGGTCCCGTTCGTTCTGGTTACTATGGGATTCTTCAGTGTTACGGAGATGCGGTTATTCCTATTGTAGCAGATCTGCAAGATCCTCCCGAATTAATCCTAGAATTTGTCAAGAAGTGGGAAGAAGGCTATAAAGTTGTTAAAGCGGTTAAAACTCCGATGAAAGAAGGGGCTTTTTTCTATTTTGCTAGACAAATTTTTTATTATTTAATGGATAATCTTTCAGATATAAGAGTTACTAGAAATTTTACAGGTTTCGGGTTATACGATCAGAAAGTCATCAATGTTCTACGAGAGATTAACGATCCCTATCCCTATTTTAGGGGACTCATTGAAGAGTTGGGTTTTGAAAGTTTCTCTTTTGAGTATCAACAACAACGGCGAAAACGGGGTATTAGTAGTTACAACTTCTATCGATACTATAGCGATGCGATGCTGGGTATTACCAGTCACTCCCAAGTTCCCCTCAGACTGGCCACCATGTTAGGCTTTGCTTTGTCCCTCTTGAGTTTGCTAGTGGCGTTAGGTTATTTAATCGCCAAATTGTTGTTCTGGGATTATTTTCCTTTAGGAACCGCACCAATCATGATCGGACTATTTTTACTCGCTTCGGTGCAGTTATTTTTTATCGGTATTATTGGGGAATATATCGGATTAATGCACATGAGAATTTTAAAAAGACCTTTAGTTGTCGAACGAGAACGGATTAACTTTTATTAATCTATAACTGTCGAACCAATGCCCTGATTCATCATGGAAAATTTTGACTTACGCTTATCTTTATTAAATACAATAGAAAACCAATCTGGATTACCTAATCTATATAGGATAAGTCTAATTCTTGTATTATTCATATTTGTCGTTCTAGCACTTTCTCCTACAATCTTCAACGAGTCGAAGGTTAGTAGATTTATCTTGCGGGTTTTCTCGGAACCTGTTTTTTTAGCGTGGACGGGGTTAGCGATTCTCGCTGCTCGTTGGCCAGTTTTACTCGCGCCCTCTATTAATTCGGATGAAGATCTCTTCATTGCCGCCGCGATGAAACTGTTTAAAGATGCAGCTTTCTGGCGTTCGGTTGATACTGGCTCATCGGGTCCGCTGAATATTATACCCCTGACTATTCCTAAACTATTGAATATTCGCATCGATTACGCCAGCGCTCGAGTTATCGGCTTATTTTTAGTTATTCTGTCCGTTATTTTTTTCTATTACTCGCTTAAATATTTATACGATAATCGAGTCGCCCGTATTGCGACTATCCCAGTTGTTTTATTTTTCTCCTCGGCAGTCCACAGTAATTTCGTTCACTATAGCAGCGAACATTTCCCGATCGCTATTTTAAGTGCTGCTCTTTGGATGACCTGCTACGTTTACACCCGCAAGTTTAGCGATCGCATGGTTTTTATCTTTGGTGCAGTTATCGGAATGATGCCCTACGCAAAAATGCAAGGTCTTCCCGTTGCGCTGGCAATCACTTTAATTTTCGCTCACATACTTTGGACTAGAAAAGAAAGTCTCCGACAATTTCTCAAAAGTTTAGCTACCCTCGCATTGGGCTTATTGTTGTTTTCTGCTATCAATCTCTTTTTCTTAATTCTTTTTTCAACCTCTGAGGATTTCTGGAGAAGGTATATCCTCCAGAATTTATTAATTTATGCCGACCTAAAGAACCGAACCTTCGGCGAAAAGTTCAGCCAATTTATATCAATGGCTAGTCGTGAAGGATTAAACTCAAGTTCACTATTTCAAATTACCTCGATTTTTCTCATCCCCGCAACGATTTTATTTTTCAGGGAAAGTATTGTACGGCGAAAGCTATTTTTCACAAATACTTTTATCTTCTTCTTCTACAGCCTGTTTATCCTAGTAGTTTCTATTTATGTCATCGTTCGCCCTGGTAATCATTTCCTGCATTATCTTCTTTTTCTTGTTTTCCCCTGTGGTTTTTTGATCGGTGTCATAATCGGAGAAATTTTTAAATTGTCGGAGAATAATGCTTTTTATAAACAGATACAGTTTTTGATATTGCTATTGATGATCGCGGTCATCCTCCCACAGAGCTATACTTTTATCAGAAGCAAAAACCCCTATCTCTCTCGACACCAAAAATATCTTCAGGACTATCAAACTCCCGTCGTGCAGACAATCTTGCAATACGCTTTACCGACTGATTCAATGGCGGTCTGGGGCAAGAGGAATGATCTATATGTCGAGACTGGACTGTATCCAGGAGTTAGAGACGGTTTGATTATATGGATGGCTTTTAAAGGTCCCCAGCAGGCTTATCATCTAAAAAGCTTCGCAGACGATCTATTAAAGTCAAAATCAAAGGTTTTTGTAGATGCGACAGCTGGGGATAAGTCCTATGTCGATAAGACGATTTGTCGTCGCAAGAATACGAATTGTCGTTATGATGCCTATCCCGAAATCGCCACTGTGATTGAAAATAACTATCGCATGGTGGATGAAGTTGAGGGCATTCGGATTTATGTGAGAAAATAGAGTAGTGAAAAAATGGTAGATAATCAAATTGATTTACGCTGGTGGCTACTGAGCAACTTGGCAAGTATTCAATCTTTGTCAATTATTTACAGAATATCGGTAATAGTCACTTTTATTATCTTCGTTTCTGGATCTTCGTTACTTGGTATGATTCGATCAGGGGGCATAAATCGACTAAATCCTTATAGGGCAAGAGATTTAATTGATTAGTTCGCTCTAGATCGAAAACAATTAACAAAAATCGCCAAATGTCTTTCTCTATAAGATTTTCATTCCTTATAACCCTGTACGTTGCATAAGACAAAACGAAGAACTGGAAATCCCCTTAAAAATAACCATAATTGGTAATTCACCCAAAATAGTTTTTACTCTTTTCGTCCGACTGGCGGTTTCTTCTATACTTATTTTGATCAAAAAATACCGAGTTCTGGGTTAACACACTAGCTCATTAAATCTCTGACAGTCTCCTCTATTTCTCCCAAGTTATTTGGATTGTTGCTGCCATCGAGATATATTTTGAATCGTAAGTTATAATTACTATAATCTCATTTCTCTTTCTGATCAGGTTCGAGGTTTTATAGTTTTTAACAGCTACAAGCATTAATACTCATGGCATAAGTGAGATGCTCCCTATTGCCAACGGACAGAAGGCGATCAAAAACCGACTAACCATCATGGAAAACAAACTAACCACCATGGAAAACGGACAGAAGAATTTAGAGTTAGGGCAGTCGGGAATTAAAGGCGATATCCGAACCCTAGACGGGAAGATAGAGGGTTTAAGCTGCAAGCAGATCGAGTTAAAGTTATAGAGAACGCGACGGGGAAAACCACCGATCTCGTCGAAAAAGTCGGGGAACTGAAAAACTGGAAACAGATCGGGGTAGTAGTGATCACCGCTTCGCTCAGTTCGATCTAGTCCTAGGTTTTAACAATTACCCAAGAAGACAGCTAATAATTATCCCCAAAATACTCTAGGGAGTAACCTAAATAACCAACCTTAAAAAAACTCTCTGCTAAACTTGAGTCAGTAGATGCACCCTGATGAAAAAGGAGAGTCAAAGAAAGCTCTCCTTTTTTTTTTGAGAAAGCAATCCCGGGGGATTTAGCCGCGGTTAGCAGGTAATTTCGCCTTGCGCGCCATATCTTTGAAACCATTCAAACTTGGACCAGGGCGACGGCGAGACATACTAGGAGTAATCAAGTATTTTGTCGCAAATTCCACTTCTTGCGGCTCTACTTTACCGTTAGTAGCGGCTACGGGTGCCGGTGCGCTCACAGGAGCGGCGGGAGTTTCTTTTGCTTGCTTTTCTTTCTTAACAGAAGTTTTTTTGGTTTTTTTCTCAGCTACAGGGGCGGGAGCAGACTCGACAGCAGGCGCGGGCGCTTCCACAACAGGTGGGGCTGCTGCCGTGGTTGCTGTCGCTTTTTGTTCACCATCGGTTTCTTTTAGTTCTAGGTAAAAGTCAGATTTTTTGCCACCAAAGAGATTTTTTAACATCGGGGATCACTCCGAGAGTTGGGAAAATGTAAAAGACTAGGTATTTAAAAATTTATCATTGACCGGGATCAGGCAGCAAACAAGATTATTGTCTTGACAATTTCTCTGCTTCATCTATTTTTCTTTGGATAATCGCTACCAGAAAAAGGTTTTAAAAACAAGTTAAATTTACAAAAATTTACAAAAATTAAGGACGAGAAACCCCGACGCAAACAATGGCAAAAACTGCTAGAGACGTTGTCAGCAACGTCTCTAGATTATTTATTGGGGATTTGGTCGGATTTAGCCGGCTGCGGGTACACGGCTGCCGCTAACTCCGGGTACAGGACCACGACGAATATTGGTTTCCGTTTCGATGGGAACGAATTCAATATGATTGAGGAGGGTAGTAACAAAAGCAAAGAGTAAAAAAGGCAAAGAGAGGACGACGACTAACCCCACGGTAGCGAGGGCAAAAATTTGTCTAGTGCTACTCCAAAGAGCTAGAGTGGAAGCCAGAGTAAGAAAAATAACGATTAACCAAACGATTATTTGTCCGTAAATATCTCCGAAGGTGAGGGTGCAAACCATGCGATAGTTACGAAAATCCTTATCCATAACAGTAAACCCGTAGATAGTTAGTTATTGTTTTAGGGTAAGTCTATAATTGTCAACTTGGTCAATATTTAAAGGTTTTTATAAACACTTGTTGATAAATCTTTACAATTCTGCGCCGAGCGGGTAGCCAAATCTAGAGGTAAGAGCGGTATTGTTTGGTTGCCCTTCCGGAAAACTAAGTTGATATTATAAGAATTGCTAAGAATTGCTAAGAATTACCAAAAAACTGGCCAAAATTTTGGCGAACGCTCTTTACAATTAAGTTAGAAAGGCAAGGAGGAGCAAGCCTAATGAAAACTTTTGTTGAGCGTTATTGGTCTTGGTTTAATTGGACAACCCTAGCCATGGTTGTTCTCGGTTTCTGGTTAAGTGCCAGTTTCGTCATCGATTTAATCATTATCCCCAGCTTATCCGTAGCTGGCATGATGACACAAAATGGCTTTGCCAGTGCCGGTTACTTGCTATTTGGCATTTTTAACCATCTGGAATTAGTTTGTGCGGCGATTGTGCTGTGTAGCTTTGTTGTCTTCCACCGCTATCATACCTTAATCCATCTCCCCGAACATCGATCGCTTCTATTTGCCGGTGTTCTCTTCGTAATCACCCTAATTTACACCTATTTTCTCACTCCCAATCTGAGTGCTATGGGTTTACTGGCCCCCGTTACTGCGTCGGGAATGTCGGGAGAAATGATGTCCTTGCAGATTGGTTACTGGTTTCTAGAAGTGGTTAAAGGTTTGATAGCTTTTACCCTGTTGCGCTGGTGTTGGCGAGATGCCTTTAAGTTGGCTTAGTTTTTGATGACAAGCGGGGTTCAACCCGCTTTTTTTAGTTCTAGCAATATAATCGGCCTATTTGATTCGTGAACGGAGAGGCAGTACAACTAGGGAAGCCAAGAATAGAGGTCGTAAATATTTTACATTTCATTTAGGCAGACTAGGGACAAAAAGAATCAAGGAAATTTTTAAACCATACTTTCAGTGAGGACAAGGATTTTCTTCAGTAATGCCGATGGGGTAGGCGAATTGACAATTCCAGACACTGGCAAAGGAAAGATGGTTCTTCTCGTTTCTGTAGGGATAATTTTCTTTCCAGAAAGATAGTCTTCAAAGCCTTGCCTAGCAAGACTCCTACCAATGATAAGGGACCTGCGCTTTGATAATGTACCTTTTGGGCGAACGCAGTTCGCCCCTACATTGTGGACAAAATCCGTTACTGTAGGGGCGCAAAGCTTGCGCCCTCCGATCAATTGGGATATTATTCCCACGCAAGTCCCTAAGCAATGATTATCATACAGAGAACGCAACTTTAATAACTTGCTATCTAAAAATAAATCAGTTACAATTTTTGCAAATTAACTTCGTCTGTGAGGAAAGCTGGAAGTGTTGTTCAAAAAAGCCAAAAGAAACAGCCAGATGAGACAGATATTTTCTGGGGGAATTTTCATTACCTCCTGTGTGGGGACGGCCATACTTTGCGATGGGGTGAAAGCCATTCCTTCCCCCTTAGACATTGACGCTGCTTATATTCGGGTATCCCAGGAAAAAATTACCATTAATTCCCCCGTAGAATTAGAGATTACAGAAAGAATTATTACAACCAATTCCTTCTCGACAACAGAGGGATTAGCCGATAGTAATCTGCCCTCATCCTTAGAAAATAAACTAGAGAAATCTTCCCTCGATACTCTAGCAACAGAAAAGACCGGGACAATTTCAACCCTAGAAGAATGGAAGGCGAATCTAGGGACAATGCAAGCGAGTCAGCTTTTACCAGCAGGACTTAATAACCCTCCAGAAGTCGAAAAATGGCAAGCGCAAGCATCTACCCCCGTTGATAAGTACCTAAGCAAAATTAATTACACATATCTAACCACCTCTTGCCTCTTGTCTCTTGTCTCTTGCCTATCTTCACTAGGAAATTAATTTTGCACTACTACTTACCAATGTTTCCCCCGAATTGCAGCGTTTACGTCAAGAGTTTCTGATTGAGGAACCGCAAACCCTTTCTGCGAAACTGGCGGAAGTTGTGGTTGCCCCTGGTGCCAGTATCTCTACTCCCATCGGTTTTGGAGCGAATTTTGGGCAGATTTTCGGTGGTTTCGCTTTCCAGTCGAGAACCCGTTTTACCAATCAAGCAGATGGTGGGTTAGCCCTAGGGGTCGGTTTAGGAGAACCCCAGAAAATTGTCGGTTTGGATGTAACTATGGCGATTTTGAGCCTTTTTGGTGATAACGCTGGACGGGGTAGTTTTAGCTTTAAAATTCACCGTTCTCTGCCAGAAGGTTTTGCTGTCGCCCTAGGATTTGAAAATGCTATTAACTGGGGTGGGACAGATGCCGGTAGCAGTATCTACGGGGTGGTGAGCAAATTTTTTCAGTTCACAGAAACAACGGCAGAACCCTTTAGTCAATTGACGCTCTCCTTGGGCGTTGGTGGTGGTCGTTTTCGCTCGGAAGGAGCCATTGAAGATGGGGTAAACTCGCTGGGTGTCTTTGCTAGTGCTGGTTTAAGAATTGTTGAACCTGTCTCGGCCATTGTCGAATGGTCGGGTCAAGATTTAAACGCAGGTATTTCCCTGATTCCCTTCCCGAAAGTCCCCTTGACGATTAACCTTGCCGGTGCTGATTTAACGGGCAATGCCGGGGACGGCGCTCGCTTCGTCATGAGTATCGGCTACAATTACTTTTTCCCCCGTTAGTCAGTTTTTACTTTATGTCGGGAGCATCTCATTTATGCAAGTGAGTAATTATACTTATCCCTAGAACTGGTTTCTAGCAAGGCTTTCAAAATAGCTTGACATAAAAACCTGATTTAGGGGTTACAAAGGTGAGATGCTCCCCTTTATGTCTTTATGAACTCTGGCATTGACATTCTCAATCTTAATTGAAATTACTATAGTAAGGAAAGGCATACATTTCAGCCATCGAACTATTTTATTAGTACATGGCATAAGGGCAAGCTGTGATTGGGTGCTCTTAGAGATGTCTATTTGATAACTATGCTCCTATCTATGAAGGTTTACCAACTAAAACCGCTTGATGGTCTTTGGGGCGACTGTTCGGAGGAAGTACCCGGAACTGAAGAAGATGACGAACTGGGGGTAACACCAATTTCTACGGGAGCAATGTCAAGAAATGTTCCAAAATTGAGACTAGCAGAATCCGATGAGCTTTCAAACAAAGGGGTGCTGCTGGCTCTTTCCCGGATGTCGAATAGCTGTTGAATTATTCGCGTCCCATCATCTCCTCTCTTGAGGGTAAATAACACGTTATCGCTATTTGCCCGTTCTCGTCCATTACTAGGGGAATAGATGACCGGCAGACCATTGAGATAGCCAGTGGTAATAATATCAATTCCACCTGGTCGAGAGTTCAGGGCATTGAATCTTTTTGCTACTTCTTCACACCGTTGCTTGGGAGTGTAACCGGAACCACTAGAATAAGGAGAAGTCCAACGAATCACAGGCTTATATTCATTAGGTCCGACTTGGGCATAGGTTGTGGGAACTCCTGCATAGGGGCCTGCCACTGGTACAAGACACTCGAATATTGCTTGAGCCTGGCTCGGCGATTGTAAAGTAAATATAGCCCCCATACCGACTAGGGCTAAAGTGAAAGTTTTTGTTAAAGTTTGTAGTCTCATTATCTTTATCCTAATCCTGCAACGATATTCCATTGGACACGTTAAAGGTTGCTTTTATTTTTCCGCAAAACAAACAAAAGCAAGGCTTTTGCAACAATTCTTATTTTTTGGGATTACCCTTTCTTCAAACCACTTTAAGAGAGCAATCAGATGAGTTCGTTTACCCCAAAGCAGACCAAACTTCTAACTTACTGACCACGCGACGAATCACCTCATCGGTAAACTCACTCATGGTCATTTGGCCCCCTAAATCGGGGGTTTTTTTGCCCTCGTGAATAGTTTCAAAGACACTTTCATAAATTGCCCTGGAAGCTTTACGCGCCTCGCTAGTTTCGATATAACCTAACAAAGCTGCCGAGGCTAAAATCATCGCCATGGGATTAGCGATATTTTTGCCCTCTAAAGCGGGGGCAGTGCCGTGGGGAGCTTCTGCCATAATAGTTTTAACCGCTAATGTCTCCTCATCAAATCCCAAAACTAAACTTTCGGCCCCGGCAATACTGCCATAGAGTTGCAAGACAAAATCAGATAATAAATCGCCATCGCGATTAAGTGCTGGAATCACCAAAGCTTCGCCGTCGGTTTGTAAAAGTAGGGCAAAAGTTGCATCAATTAACAGGGGTTGATAACGCACTTCTGGATGTCTTCGGGCCGCCGCGTCTAATTCCTCTTTGAACATCCCTTCGTAGGTGGCACTAACGGTGAATTTTGGGCCGCCAAATACCCGCGCCCCGGTTTTTTTGGCCTGTTGAAAGGTAAACTCGGCCACAGCGCGACTGGTAGCCCTAGAAATGCGCGAGGTGCGATAGGCAATTTCATCGCCGGTGGCAGTGGTTTCTCGCCATTCTTTGGCCCCGTAGGCATCATCAACGGCCATGCGGACAATGGCAATGGGAGAATAAACGCCCCCAATCGGATGAATGCCGGGGATACGGCGACCGATACGGAGAATTACCTGAGAATTCATTGCTTCTCTTAAAATAGCGTTAGGACTGCCCACATCTCCTTTAATTTCTGGGGTAATAGTGGCAGCTTTGAGAGCTAATCCGGTTTTTAGAGTCGCTTCGGCGGCCTCGTGAACCACTTGATTGTTACTCTGGCGACGTTGGGCTAAACTAAGATCAAAATCGGCAAAGTTAAGCGGTTGACGAATTATCGAGGGTTGCAATACTCTCAGGGCTTCTAGTAATAGTTCTTCTCCAGTTTGGTCGCCGTGCATGACCACAATAGTGGGGATATTTTCAGTCATAATTTTTGAGTTTTAATAAAAATTTTCGAGTATATGTTAATGCTTAATTGGCTGGTTAATTGGCTAAAAAAGATACTTTTTACCTTAATTAATTCTGTAATTTTATCAATCTTGCAGAAAAAGATATATAATACCAAATCTGGTTATTAAAAACCGATTATTTATTCTCCCTTTTGCATAAGTGCCTCTTGCATGAGTGCCTCTTGCCTTAAACCCTAATTAATATTATGCCCGATCGCTAATTAAATTAGCAATCGGGCAGTGGTGAGAATTAATGGCTCTCCCAGGTTTGGTGGGTAAAATGTATTCTAAGATACATTCCTCCTAGCGAGGGGGTGGAACGAACCACAAAGACACAAAGGACACAAAGATCGATCGATCATATTGTAAGTTAAACTCATCACACAGAACCTAGAAGAGCCAATTAATTAACCCAAGATTTAGAGAGCTTGTTCAACTTCGGCAATTTCTGGAATCATTTCCCGGAGACGACGTTCGATGCCCATTTTTAGGGTCATGGTGGAACTGGGACAGGAACCGCAAGCGCCTTGAAGACGCACTTTGACGACTGGCCCGTCGATTTCGACTAATTCCACGTTACCACCATCCGCCATCAGGTAGGGGCGCATTTCATCTAAAACTTGTTCGACGTTATCAGGAGTCAGTGTTAAAGACATAATCAGCCTCTGGTCAGAGATTTATTAGAGTGTAAGTAAGTGGTTTCAATTAAATTGAAGATAGATTTTGTCTTTGATCCCCCCTGCCCCCCTTGATAAGGGGGGTTTGATCCCCCCTGCCCCCCTTGATAAGGGGGGTGCCGATAGGCGGGGGGATCTACCCTTGATAAGGGGGGTTTGATCCCCCCTGCCCCCCTTGATAAGGGGGGTGCCGATAGGCGGGGGGATC
>NZ_JADBTB010000057.1:0-9229 GCF_020246405.1 Microcystis sp. M083S1 | reverse complement strand
GAATTAATAAAATAATTTGTTGTAGATGTAGGTTACTTTCCAAAGGGGGTTCATCACTCCAAAATTCGCCTTCTGGGAAGATTATCTCAGGGTTTACATGAGACTCCACTAGGGGTAAGCTTTCAGCGATAGTCATGGTTTGTCCAACAGAGATAGGTCGATAATTAATTATAAACTAAATTTGTTACAGCAGTTAGCAATCAGTCCTCAGCCCTTAACTATTTCACTGTAGATTTATCAATGTTTTAACCTTGCGGATTAGTGCTATCTTGGGGAAGTTGTTGATATTTTTTGTATTCGATTTGACTAAACTAGAGCTACCTTTTCTCTAAAATTAGTAAATATTCGGATTTCATGCCATCAGGATTTTTATTCTTGCGAGATTTGAATAATTGTCTGGTTTTAATTCTATCCTCAAAGACGGTATCAAAAACAAAGCCATTTTCCTGAAAATATTCCTTTAATATTCGCCAAGTTTCTACTTCCACTCCATCCACTTTTGGATTACCCACAAAAATGCAAGCTTTGCCAGCTTGTTTTAATTTTCTGGTGGCATTTTCTAAAGCGTTGATAGTGTGACAAAAATAGGAATCGAGTATTTTATGTAAATTCTCTTTCTCTAAACTCGATCTCACTTGATTTAGGGTTTCAGTTTCGATTAATCTGGTAGCCTGTCGGTAGGGAATTTCTAGCTTAGAGATTTTTTGTACTTCTTTTTCTGTATATCCTAACCAATATAAATCTAGTTTTGCTGTTCTGATATATTCCTGTGCTTGCAGATAGGGGGGGGAACTAATTAAACAATCTAACTCTAGATTTTGCTCGATCTCAAAAGTGGCACTATCTACTCCTCCATAAAAAAGCACTTGATTATAATTATGCCAAGTTACGGTAATATATTGATTAACGCTGGTTAAAGTTTCAAAACTCATATCTTTAATCGTTCGTTTTAATTCCTCTTGCCAATCTCTTTGTAATAGTTCCTGTATATCTGATTTTTTGTATTTCGATTGAAATAATTTAGGTTTGGTATGTTCTGCATAGGAAAACTGTTTACTAACTTTCACTAAAACCGATTGAATAATCTGGGAATACAAATCAGGTTCTAGACTTTTTTGACCTGCCCAAAGTTTCTGCAAAACTGCTAAAATCTCCTCTGGATACCAATAGTTTAAATTTGACCACTGAGGGTTAAATTTATCCTTGCTGGCAAAAACTTCTAAGATTTTTTTATCTAACTCTGAGTAACTCAATGGTTCTTGGTGTTCTGTGATCTTAATCGGAATAATATGGTTTAAAAGATAATTCAGGTCAGTTAAAACCGCATTTCTTTGACAAAGTTTAGCCTCTAAACCCACCGTACCTGAACCGGCAAAAGGATCGATAATCCAATCATCCTTTTTACTGTAATTATCAAGGCAAAATCTCACCACTTGGGGAATAAATTTGGCAGGATAATAATAGATGCTATGGGTTAGATAACTGGTGCTGGTGATTTCTGGTACTAAATCTCGAAACGAAACTAATCGCGGGGTTCCCCGATCAAATTCTTCTAAATTGTTAAAAGCGAAAAGTTCTAACTGCATGATTCGGCTATCAATTCTGCTTAGGGTGGATCGGCCAATTAAAATAAAGATTAAAACCGTAGTCGATCAATATTCTAACTTATCGTCCCTTAACCTAACCGACAACTCAGCTTTTTTGCTTTTTACTTTTTACTTAACGTGATATACTGCCAAAGGAAAAAATGACGTTTTAATTAGTCTGCGTGAATAGCCAATCCTCGACAATTATAGAACAGGTTAGAGTCCTTGACCCCCTGACACAAACCGATCGCATTGCCGATGTCTGGATTGAGGAGGGGGTAATTAAAGCGATCGAATCTCAGCTTCCCCCAAGAGAAAATAGTAACTATATTTCCGGTCAAAACTGTATTTTTGCTCCCGGATTAGTCGATCTCTACAGTCATTCTGGGGAACCCGGCCATGAGGACAGAGAAACCCTCGCATCTTTGCTTAAAGCGGCCACGGCCGGAGGTTGCACCCGGGTGGCAATTCTCCCCAATACTCTTCCCCCCCTCGATCACCCCGCACTTCTTAGCACATTACAGCAAAAAAGTCAAGGGTTTTTTGACTCAAAATCGACCCGTCTGCATTTTTGGGCAAGTCTCACCCTAGGAAGGCAAGGGCAAAAAATGACCGAATTAGCCGATTTAATGCCTGTAGCGGTGGGTTTTACCGATAATCGCAGTCTGGAAGATTTGGGACTGTTGCGGCACTTATTGGAATACCTAAAACCCTTCGGTAAAAATATCGCCCTTTCCCCGGTAAATCAGCAATTAAAGGGTAATGGAGTCATGCGTGAGGGAGAAACCTCGATTCGCCTAGGTTTACCGGGGGATCCTGCTATTTCCGAAACCACTGCTTTAGCCACAATTTTAGAAATCGTCGGCGAAATTAATACACCTGTTCACCTAATGCGAATTTCTACCCGTCGAGGAGTGGAATTAATTCGCGAGGCAAAAATGCGGGGATTGCCGATAACCGCTAGTGTGACGTGGTTGCATCTCCTCTTAAATACAGGATCGATCGCCAGCTATCATCCCAGTTTACACCTCGCTCCACCCTTGGGCAACGAAAGCGATCGCAAGGCGTTAATTGCGGCAATTAAGGAGGGAATTATCGACGCAATCGCGATCGATCATCGTCCCTATACCTACGAAGAAAAAACCGTCTCTTTTGCAGAAGCACCCCCCGGCGCGATCGGGTTAGAATTAGCTTTACCGCTACTCTGGGAAAAATTAGTAATAACCGGGCAATTATCAGCTTTACAATTATGGCAAGCGCTTAGTCTCAATCCCTGTCATTGTTTACAACAAAAACCGGCATCTCTCAACCCCGGTAATCCCGCAGAAGCAATTCTTTTTCATCCCCAAGCAAGCTGGAAAGTAACAGCAAATAATCTTCACTCCCTCAGTCATAATACTTTCTGGTTAAATCAAACAATTACGGGAAAAGTGTTAGAAATGTGGAATTTTTAAAAGGTGGCCAATTTCTATCTTGAGACTCTCCTAGTTTTTTGGATAATAATCAGCTAGAATTCTAGAGAGAACTAGAGTAATGCCATGGAAAAAGAACTGGTATCGGACAAGCGCGGTTATCTGCTTCGCACGGTGGCAGAAGCTAAAGAAATTGTCCTTAATTGGTTGCGGGAAATAAATTTAGTTAATGCGATTAAATTAGGTTTACCAGAAGTGGATGACAGATATCATATTTGGCGAGTTCCTTTATGTAACGAACAGAAAAAAACCGTTGGGGAAGTGGTGATCGATGCCTACACCACCGAAATTTTAGCCGATAGGACAACCCGGACTGAAATTATTATCGCTCGTCTGTTAAAACAGGATGAATCTAAATTAGAAACCCCCAAGAAAACTAAAAAAGAATATAAGCTTTCCTCTCTGAGAAATACCATCGGATTTGGTGATTGTAGCGAACTTTTGGAGGAAATGCCAGCAGAAAGTGTTGATTTAATCTTTACCTCACCACCCTATTTTAATGCTCGTCCAGAATATTCAGAATTTGAAGAATACGAAAGCTATCTATTGAAGCTGCGACAGGTGATCAGAAAATGTCATCGAGTTTTGAGTGAAGGACGTTTTTTTGTCATTAATATTTCTCCCGTGCTGTTGCGTCGCGCTTCGCGTAATCAAGCTTCTAAACGTATTGCTGTTCCCTTTGATTTGCATCGAATTTTTATTGAAGAAGGTTACGACTTTATTGATGATATTATTTGGCTAAAACCAGAGGGAGCAGGGTGGGCAACTGGTAGAGGGCGCAGATTTGCCGCCGATCGAAACCCTCTCCAATACAAAACCGTGCCAGTGACTGAATACGTTTTAGTCTATCGTAAACACACGGATTTACTCATCGATTGGCATATTCGCAATCATCCCGATCAAGAAGTAGTAAAAGCCTCAAAAATTGCCGATGGTTATGAACGCACTAATGTTTGGAAAATTAACCCAGTCACTAACTCAAAACATCCCGCCGCTTTTCCCGTAGAATTGGCAGAAAAAGTGATTACCTATTACTCTTTTAAAGGTGATGTGGTTTTAGATCCCTTTGCTGGTTCAGGAACCGTGGGACTAGCGGCCGCTTCTTTAGATAGACGTTTTGTTTTATTCGAGAGTAATTTTAATTATATTGAACTGATACAAAAGCTAATTACTGAAGGCAATCAGGCTGATTTAGACTCAATTATTTGGCTTAATTGTCCGTTATAACACTAACAACAAGCAAGATAAACCCCATGACAGCCAGTAAAAGTCACGCTTATTTTACTCCAAAAGACTATCTAGAAATAGAGAAAATTAGCCCCATTAAACCAGAATATATACAATGGTAAATCTTGGCAATGGCTGGGACAAGTAAAGCCCATGTTATCATCACAGGTAAGTAGGTAGGCGTTAAAAATTATCAGATGCCCCCCTTATTAAGGGGGGACTCAGGGGGGATCGGCACACCCCTTATTAAGGGGGGACTCAGGGGGGATCGAACCTAAAATCCATTTTTAATTTAATTATAACCAGCTACTTAATCTTTCAGCCCAACTAATTAACCGTAACCTTTGAGGGGGGAACAGAAGCACTGTATTGGCTAAAAAAAGAAAAAGCTCCCACCATCAAGGTGACAGCTAACTTGATTCTCTATTTGCACTGAATACAATTTAATTTGCTATCAGAATCCTAATGTCTTGGAATTCATGACCGACGCAATAGTTAAAGACAGTTTATTTATGGAATTGGTGAAGTAGGTCGCGAAATTCCGGAAAACTAATCTGATTATCGCGACTTGTATCGGCCTGTTGTAACATAGCTTCGATTTCCTTGTCTGTCACCCCCGGTTCGATCGCCTGAAGACAAGCTTTTAACTCCTCAAGACTAATTTGTCCCGAACCATCGCTATCGAATAGCTGGAATCTTTCCAATAAAATCCTTTCCTGTTGATCACGATCGCTGTCACTACTAAAAGATAGACGATCGAAGACCTGAAAAGCGCGGGCGATATTTTGCCATAATTGATGGGCCAAAGGACGATGGAGAATCGTTTCCTCCTCCTGACCGGTAACTCCGTACTCCCGACGCAAAGACTCGACAGTTTCCGTTTCCGAGGCCGGCAATTCCGTCAATAAATGCTTGATCGCCTCCCTGGAACTCTTACCGGTTAACACTTCCAGCAATTCTGACCCCACCTTGCGATCGGGGTCTTTTTTCCAAGTCACCAAGAGACTTTCTAACAAAGCATCGCGATAACTCTGCAAACGTAACCAATCCTCGCGACTATACTGCTTGTCCGGATCGAGAAGTTCGGCCGATTCCACACCCAACTCTGTTAGAATTGCCTGATGTTCTGCCTCGGTAATCGTCAACTCTAAGCGCATTTGTTCTAGGATTTCGAGGCTGTGGCCGAAGTCAGTATATCCCTCCTCCAAAGCCTCTTTTAACACGGCTTTATAGGCTTTTAAACACTTCTGGTGGGTGAAATCCGGCAGTATCTTGGCCAACACATACACCTCATCTGCGTCCAAAGTTTCCAGCGATCGCCCATCGAGATATTTAGCCGTATCGAGACCCAGTTTACCCAACTGTTTACGCAATCTTCCCGCTAGTCCTTCCCGTTGGTAACGACTCGGATCCCTTATCCAAGTGCGATATAACCATAAACTACTCAAAACAGCCGCTAAAATACTAGCGAAATAATGCCAAAATTTTGGCAAAAGATTAATAAAAGGACGACCACCGAAAATAAAGAAGAAATTGAAAATCAGAAAAGTTCCGAAAGTAAAGACTCGATGACGGATAATTTCGGTCGGTAAGGGCGACTTTTTGCGAATTCTATAGACTTTATAGGCATTTTCCACTTTTTTACCGAGAAAGTAACCCAAAAAAGTGCAGATTGCCAAAGTTAAGGGAACAGCTACCAACTTCGGAATCGGAATCTGATTACCCGCAAGATAAAAACCCGGTTTAAAGAGGGATTCTAGTTGATTTTCTTCGTGCGCCCAAGCTCCAGAGAAATAATAGTCCCAATTGCCAGCATAGAGATAATAATAGATAAAATAGCCAACAACTAAGCCAAAATAACCGTAATAAAGCCATTGGCGATCTCTGCTAGTAATCCCATCCCAATAGGATCTTTCCGCATCGATATCGATACAGGGACTCTGACAGGCAACACAGGCACTTTGTTCGCTACCATCTTCCCGGACAATGCGACACATAGATTGAGTAATCCCACCGCGACTGTCTTCGTGAGCGGTACTATTTAGTAAACCCCTCGGTTCACCGTAAATCCTTTCCACTGGACTCATGGGACAGAAATAGTTACACCAAGATTTGCCCCCATACCAATAACCCACAAAGATCGCCACTAGAATAGTAAAGATTAAAAAGCTGCCTAAGACTAAGCGATCGGAATTATAAAAAAGAATCCGTCCGCATAAACCCAAAAATAACAGACTTAATTGTAGATAGAGATAATTCCGGGCTAACCAAGAGTTTTTCGGCACTTTATAGATTTCAGATCGGACTTTTCCCGATTTATCGGTCTGTTTTTTCTGACGCTGTTTACCCAAAGCGCGCGGTATTTGAGAAAGAAAGGATAAAGGACAGATACGCCGCCAGAGTTCGTGACCTAATACTAATAAGATAAAAACACCACTAGGAACCACTATTCCCCAAAAAATCGGCGCACCTAACTGATAGGAGGATTGGAGTAGGCAAACTCCCTGGACTTTAATGCACACATCGCGAGCAACTCTCAGGGGACTAGAGAGATTATTAGGATCGGTTAATTTTGCTGAAATAGGGTCAAAAAACAGAGAAAATATCAGAATTAACCAAGCGATGGTCACAACCCATCGCAGATAGTGCATTGAGCGTTCGGGAATTTGTGCAAACATATACATAAATCTGAGTCAAGCCGCTTTGCTAAAATAATATCCAAGTTTCCAATCGATCATTCGGGAATTTTTGTAAACATCCCAGTGGGTGAAAATGCAGTGGACTAATAACACCGGGCAACAAAGTCAGGCCCCCTCGCGTCCATGATGGTACTAGCACGAGTCTCGATCTCGTCAGCAATGGGACTAATCTTACTTTTTCTACCCCCGAGGAAATTCCCCTTCCAGCGGCAGAATGCGGCCTTGACAAATTAACAGTGATCCAGTAGATGTAGGGAGATTGTCTTAAAATATTATCTACGCTGCTACTATCACTAAACTAGAACATTAAAGAGCGTATTGGCTTAATCCTTCTCAAAAGTTAAAATTCTATGGCTGAAAGCTTGAACCATAAATCCGAAAAACCCTCTCCTCCTCCCGTCCCCCAAGAAAACCCTTGGCTAGAAGCAGTTAAAACCATTGTCACGGCTGGAATTTTGGCTTTTGGTATCCGCACTTTTGTGGCCGAGGCCCGTTATATTCCCTCTTCTTCCATGGAACCCACTCTCCAGATTAATGATCGCCTCATTATCGAGAAAGTTAGCTATCATTTTCAGAAGCCAGAACGGGGTGATATAGTGGTTTTTAGTCCGACAGCCGCTCTCAAAGCTCAAAATTTTCAGGATGCTTTTATTAAACGGGTGATTGGACTGCCGGGGGATAAGGTGCAAGTCAAAAACGGTCTAGTTTACGTCAACGGTAAAGTTTTAGCGGAAAAGTATATCGCCGAAGAACCTAATTATGCTTACGGACCGGTGACAGTTCCCCCCGATCAATATCTGGTTTTGGGCGATAATCGCAATAATAGTTATGATTCCCACGCTTGGGGCTTCGTTCCCCGGGAAAACTTAATCGGTCGCGCCGTGGTGCGTTTTTGGCCCTTTAATCGTCTGGGAGGACTTGACAACCCCGACGCTGCCACAAATCAGAATTAATGTCAAGAAAATAAATATAAAAATTCCCCCTAAAACTAGGGGGATTCGAGCATCTATTTAAACATATTACTTACGGAATTGTCCTCATGAATGCGCCATATTGCCTCACCCAGAATCGGGGCAACCGGCAAGACTTTCAGTTGCGGGAAAAAATGTTCTTGGGGGACGGGAATCGTGTTAGTAACGATCACTTCCTCGACTATGCCACTGGATAAACGCTCGATCGCAGGACCGGAAAAAACCGGATGGGTGGCACAAGCATAAACCTGTCGCGCCCCCTTGGCTTTCAGTAACTGCGCCCCTTGAGCGATCGTACCGGCCGTATCGATCATATCATCGACTAAAACCGCCGTTTTATCCTTAACATCGCCGATCAAGTTCATCACTTCCGCCACATTATGGGTTTGCCGGCGTTTATCAATAATTGCTAGGGGCGCATCATTGAGTTTTTTGGCAAAAGCCCGCGCCCTAGCCACCCCACCCACATCGGGAGAAACCACGACGATATCGGGTAATTGTTTACTGAGAAGATAGTCCACCACCACTGGGGAACCGTAAACGTGATCGAAGGGAATATCGAAATAACCTTGAATTTGGGCTGAATGCAAATCCATGGCCAACACGCGACTTGCCCCCGCTTCCGTGATCAGATTAGCCACCAGTTTGGCGGCGATCGATTCCCGGCCGGCGGTTTTGCGATCGGCGCGAGCATAACCATAATAGGGAATTACGGCGGTAATTTGTCGGGCAGAAGCACGACGACAGGCATCGATCATGATCAACAATTCCATCAAATGATCGTTGACGGGATTGCAACAGGGTTGAATTAAATAGACATCACAGCCCCGGATCGATTCCTGAATCTGGATGTACAATTCACCATCGGCGAAACGTTTACGAATCATCGGACCCACATCCATGCCCAGATAACGGGCCACCTCTTGGGCAAGAGATACATTAGCGGATCCCGAAAAGAGACGAAGACGATTGCTGTCCGACGCGGCGGGAAACATCGGATGTCGCATCAAAGTAGCAGAATAGCTCACAGCAGATTCTTTACCCTCAAACTCAAGGCACTTTTTTCTATCATCTCAGTTTTGTTGAAAATCTGAGTGGATTTCTTTGTTAGATCTCAATCTTAACCAATTACCGATCATCGGAAATTTTGGGTCTGAAACCCCGCCGTTCTAGGTTGGCTTTACGTTAGAATTAAAAGGCCAGTCTCGAAAACCAAGTGGACGGCGCAGCACCTTGAAAACTCGGCTTAGGGGGTTCCGACCAGAAAAGCTTGG
>NZ_JADBTB010000056.1:0-2656 GCF_020246405.1 Microcystis sp. M083S1 | reverse complement strand
TGGTCTTGGCTGTCTATATTTTAACCAATAAATTGCTGTATTGCAAGCATAGTCAGCTTTTAAAGATAAATTATTGTTTTATTGGTCAGCAATAATTGTCTGTTTTTTCTTTAATTTTACATGACAAGTTCGGAAGAGCCGTTGTTTATAAATTTCATCATCGTTTCGTTTGTCAATCAGCAAGATTTCTAGTGTTTGCTCCTCAACACGATAAACGATTCGATATTCACCAATATCGGCTCTATGATAGGAGTATCCTTTTAACTTTAGAGAATCTTGGGGATAGGGATTTGTTCTCAGTTCGGTTATTTTTGTGGCTACTTGTTTGGCGTGTTTATCTGGCAGTTTTTTTAAGCGTTTAGTTGTCTGTCGAGATAGGTTAATCTTAAGCATTTAAAATTTCTGACAGTAAAGCCTCACTTTCTGTTGTTCCGATAAAACCTTCTTGATGAGCTTTTTCTGCCTGTAAAGCCAAAAGTTGATTTTCTAACTCGGAAAATCTCTCAAATTCCTCGATTGACAGCACGACTGCAACATTACGTCCCTTTTTTGCTATCTTTACTGGTTCTCTTCGAGCCAAGTCTAACAGTTCGCCAAAGCGATTTTTTGCTTCTGAGGCTCCTAATGTTTTCATAACTAACCTTTATAGAAACTAGCCATTATGACCATTTTAGCTATTATAGCAATTATTGACAGGAGAATCACCGCCACCAGCGACTAACATCCCTAATACTTTGATACACTTCTCTTAAAGCGACCTCCCCCCCAAAATGAAGGATTAAAGGGACTAAGTTGGGAATGGTTTCGAGGAATTTAGGACGAGTGAGAGTACCCAAAGCCTGAAGGATATCTTGCCAGAAAGATAAGTCAACATTAGCAGGGGTTAAGGTGGCGGTTAAGGCTTTTAATGCCTCTGCACGGTTGTATTCAGACCCAATCGTTCTGGCAATTTCTAAGGGTTTCGGGTAACACTTCAGTTGACATACTCCGCGCCGTGAACGGACGTGGATTCTTCTATCATCACTGATTAGAATTTCTGGCTCAACGAGTTCGCTTAAATCAGACCCCTTGCGGTATCTAACCCAGAGGCGAGTCTCTCCTCAGACTTTCGCGACCTTACAGAAGCCTGTTCTCGTATGCCCTACGATACAGTTCAAAACCTCTAAAATAATTGGTTTCTCTGGTACTTGATGCTTAGAGCTTTTACCCATAAAAGCAATCCTTTATGGAACCCTATAACTCTAGTTTTCAAGGTGCGCCTATCGATTAGATAGCTAGGTTTTTAGAGCGGTTGAATACCTTATCCGCTATGGTCTAGCATTATACATCATAAGGGGAATTATTTCCACCACCGACTAACATCCTTAATACTTTGATACACTTCTCTTAAGGCGACCTCTCCCTCAAAATGAAGGATTAAAGGTACTAAGTTAGGAATAGTTTCGAGGAAACGAGGACGAGTGAGAGTTCCCAAAGCCTGAAGGACATCTTGCCAGAAAGATAAGTCAACATTAGCAGGGGTTAATGTGGCGGTTAATGTTTTTAATGCCTTTGCACGGTAGTATTCAGACCCAATCCCTCTGGCAATTTCTAAGGCTTCTGGTAAGATTTCGGATAAATAAAAAACTAACCACGTCGTCTATAATCACTCCATTCAGGAAACTCAGAAAGATATTCTTTATTGATTCCACGGATGCAAATGTATTCACCCTGAATCCAGACTATTGAAATTCCAGAAGTTGACAGTGGCGATTTCCGTAAAATCAACCAAAACGGCAAGCACAATAGTGCAAATATTACTAAAGAAACCGAGACAATTCCATCTCCGTATGCTAGATTCAAAAAATGTATTGTAGCAGCAGCCATAATCATCCCAAAAATTACGCACGAGAAAATCCTATCTGTTAATAATCTGTGCTGTTTTTTAACTTCTTGAGAAAGTCCAAAAGTGATTTTTTCGTATTTTGTCATAGCAAAATATGCAATGATAACCGGTATTGTTACAATCCAGGGCACAAAAATTAAAAAAATGATTCTAATCAGGGCAGAAAAAAGGGCAGAAAAATTAACGAATAAAGGATTAAAGGATAAAGTCTGTTCTTCTTTTCCCGTTACCGGGCGATTGGTTTTGATACAGCGATTTGGTAGAGATGCCCCCCGCAACATCACCAGATATCCATCATACTGCCATATTCTCTTTCCCTTATCTTTAGGAATACAGTAAATATCAACGGGTTCATTGTTTAAGTTAACCTCAAAATTCACCAATAACCCCACTCTGGGAAATTCTTTTTCGTCCTTCCAATCGGAGTTTGTGAACTGGTATCTTGTCCCGTCATTGCCTCTGATAACCCCTGTGTTATTGGAGGTGTCGAAGCGTAAAATAGTTCCTTCCATCTGCAAAAAATCCTTGAGCAAAACCTTATTTATTTCTTCTAAGTATATCGTAAAAAGCTGATCTGCAAGAGGAACATAAGTTTCATATTCTAAGTAGGTGGGTGGAATTAAATATAAGATGAACGTAGCGACTGTCTTGATTGTCAAGGGGTAACTCAAAAAACAATCAAGGAGTTGCTGTCGAACCTAAAATCTCAAGCCAGAAAAAAAGCGCAGCAAAAACTAAGTCGCTCAGGTTAAACCAAAGCAAGCGCAACCC
>NZ_JADBTB010000055.1:0-28795 GCF_020246405.1 Microcystis sp. M083S1 | reverse complement strand
ATACGAAGAAAATTTCCCTCAGAGGATGTATATTTATAACTATCGTGCCTTTGATTTGTATCAGAAACCAGTTATCAGTCTCGCTATATTAGGAGATGAACGAGTAAATTGGCGACCAGATTCCTATAATTATACTATCGCTGGCTGTGAAGTGAGTCTGAAATTCCCAACGGTTAAATTACTGGACTATGAGGAAAACTGGTCAGAACTAGAAGCAAGTAGCAATCCCTTTGCTATAATAGTCATGGCACACCTGAAAACAAAAGCGACTACTGGGAAGCTGCCACAACGGGAACAGTGGAAGTGGAAGTTAATCAGGGGATTATATGAAAAGGAATTCGAGAGAGAACAGATAATTAAACTGTTTGAAATCATCGACAATATGATGACTTTATCCCCTGAATTACAGTCAAGTTTAGAAAGTAAAATTAAACAATTTGAGGAGGAAAGAACCATGCCTTTAATGAGTAATATGGAATTGCGAGGAATAGAACAGGGTAAGAAGATTGGCAAGGAAATTGGGGTGTTAGAAAATAGCCGCGATGACATAAAAACAGTTTTAACTGTGCGGTTCGGACAGATTTCTTCAGAAATTGAAGAGATGATTGACAAAATCACTAACCTTGCTCTCTTAAAAGAGATACTAAAATCAGCAGTTACCGCTAATTCTCTCGCAGAATTTAAGCAGTCTTTGGCAAAAATCCAATAATCTTATCCTAATATCTAGAAAACGGGTTTTTTTGAAGAAACCCGTTTTCTGTAAATTTCTGTTACAGCACCCTTGAAAAATTGGCGATTGTTAGGCTAAAACTGTTAGCAATAAACCTTTGCAGTTAATGTCATGACTTCTTCACTGTTGCCGATTCTTCCTGTTGTTGACGATGTTTTGTTCAATTTTGCTCAATCTGATGGTTTTTGGGCGAATTTAGAAACAGCCTTTGGCACAAGTTATGATGTGGTTAAAGCGACGCAATTACGACAGCAGTGGAAAAGCCGAAATTTTAGTCAACTTCCTGAGATTGAGGTTGTCAACAGCAGTGTTTTAGGTAGTGCAAATGGCGCTTATGGGATTAGCACTAATAAGATATATCTATCTGAAAGCTTTTTGGCTTCTGCTAGTTTAGATGCTTTGGTTGCGGTGGTGTTGGAAGAAATTGGGCATTTTGTGGATGCTCAGGTGAATGCTGAGGATTCTGCTGGTGATGAGGGTGAGATTTTTGCGGGGATTGTGCAGGGTAAGGTGTTTGAGTCTGAGCAGTTACAGCAGTTGAAGAATAAGGATGATCGAGCAACTATCAATTTGGATGGTCAACTTATTGAAATTGAACAAGCACAACCTGTCTCAAGAAGTGGTGGTGTAGGAGGATTGACTTTACCATTTCAGCTCGATCCTTTGCCACAAGGACAGACAGAAAAAAGCATTACAGTCAACTATTCATACGAGCATTTTTCGATTCCCGATCAGTTTGAAATAAGGTATGGGGCGACTACTATTTTCTCTACGGGGGGACTTGTCTCCAATGGTAAGAGTGGCAGTAAGTCATTTAAACAAGTTTCAGGTAACGATCAACTCACTATTAAAGTAACAGCACCGCAGTCTGGGACTGCTTGGGAATTTTCTGTTAGCACTGATGATTGTGCAGATACAACTCCTTTAAATATTGAGGCAGTTGGTGGCGATTTCAAAGATAATGATGGTGATGGAGACTGTGAATTTAATGGAACGGTCACAATTGGTAGAACAGATGGAACTGCCAAGCTGATTAGAGTAGATGGCGGAACCGTAGAATACGATAGTAAAGAAGTTAGAGTTACTAACGGTACTGTTTTTTCTCTAATTGGCTCAGTTTCCAATCCTTTGTTTAGTGGTTCTTTTACAATTCCGTTTGCTACCTCACGCAGTACTTCGCTAACTGAAGGTGGAAGTTCGGCAACTGATTTTAAGTTGGGTGGACTAGATGTAGATTTCAAATCTATTTTTATAGACAGAAATGAGATCAGATTTGGAGCAGAATTTTCTTTACCACAGCAGATTACCGGGCAAGCTGTAAAGGTTACATTATTACCTGATAATGCGAATGCATTAATAATTGGAAGCAGAGGATCTCAACTTGGAATTAGTGCGAAAATCGAATTTCCAGATCCGCCAGAATTTAAACTTTTCGGAATAATTGAAGTTGAAACCGAAGATTTAAGCATTGAGTATATTTCAGCAAATGATGAATTAAAGATTCAAGGAAAACTTGAGGTCGAAACCTTCGTTAAATCAACAGACGTCGAACTAGAAGCGAATTTTACTGGAGAAAATTTTATCTCTATTAAAGATGGCAAGGCTGAAGTTAAAGGCAGTCTGACTGTACAAGATATAAAGTTGCCAGGAGGTTGGAAATTAGAAGAAGCTAAGCTCACTTTAGATACCGTTTCAGAACCAGATCTAGTTGGTGGAGAAGCCAAAGTAACTTTTCCTTGGGGTAAGGCACTACCTCCAAGAAATGCTGGTGCAGGTTTGGGATTAGAATTCACAACTAGTCCTTTTCAACTTAATGGGGTTTCAGCAAGTGTATCCCTTCCTGATCCAGGTGTGCCGATTGGAACAACTGGAATATTTTTGACTGATGTTGGTGGCTCAGTTAAGAACTTTGCTCCTTCTAACACTAATCAAATTGAATTTGAAGGTAACGTTGGGTTGAGCGGAGGTCCTAAAGTTTTGGGAGTCTCTCTACTTCAAGCCAATCTCAATGTCAAGATAACCCCTGACAACTTAACAGGAAAGGGCAAAGTTACCTTGATAACTGATGCTATCGCTAACGGTAATGTCAGCAGCACCCTAGATTGGAACAAAGGATTTTTAACTGCATCAGGAGGATACTCGATTTTAGATGGAGCAATCACAACAAACACCAAATTCAAGGCTGACTCTGGTTTTAACTTAAACTTTAGCAATACCGCTTCAATCAATGTTCCTAAGTCTGTTCCTCTAATTGGTGGTAAGTCCTTAGCTTCTGGCAATTTTGCTTTCGATTTTAGTAACAACGGCAATTTCAGTGATGACTTCGCAGCAGGCTGGGGACAATTCAGTATTCCCATTCCAATTATTGGTACTGTCACTCGTACATATGGGTTTAAGGGATTCTTTGATGGTGGATTTGAATTTATTGGAGCCAGAAATATTCCTGAGACTAGTAGTTTTGAGATTCCTTTAGATACGCCATTTGTAATTTTAGCTGCGGATTGGGAGATACCTAACTCCAATGTTAATGTACGAATTAAAAAGCCAGATGGAACTTTCATTGATGAAGCTCAATTTGCTGCAAATAATATTGCTATCGTCCCAGATTTCACCGACGATAATACAAGAGCAGTAGTAATTGCCAATCCTACCCCTGGTATTTGGGATATTGTAGTTGTCGATCCCACTGGTCTTGGATCAATTGACTATAGTGCGCTCTCTGATTCAGTAGCGCCGACTATACAGATTACCAGTCCTACCACCGATGTAACCAGCAGTGGAATCGTTAATATAGGTTTTAACGCTTTTGATTCTGATTCAACAGCAAAAGTCAATTTGTTCTATGACGATGACAACACAGGCTTAGATGGTCTCTTGATCACCGACTCTCTACTAGAAAATGATGATGATGGAACTTTTGCTTGGAATACTGAGGGCGTTCCCACTGGAGAGTATTTCATCTATGCCCTGATTATGGATGATGAGAATATACCTGTTTTCAGCAACTACTCTGCTGGCAAGATCAAGGTAACTGAATCGGCTGACTTAGAACTTAATAAGGTTGTATTTGGTAACGATCCCATTACCAACTCTAACTTTACCTATCAACTCTCTGTGACCAATAACGGTACTTCAATATCGAAGGATGTCGTCTTACAAGATTCACTTCCTACTGAAGTAACATTCATTTCCGCTTCTACTATTCCATCTCAGCAAACTGGTAGCGATCTGACATTTAATCTTGGTGATATAGCCCCTGGGGCGACTAGAACCGTTGATATTACCGTCAAGTCTCCTACAACTGCATTAACATTGCTAAATACTGCTGAAGTTACCTCTAAAACATTCGATCCTTTCATTGGCGACAACTTTGCTACATTATCTACTAATGTTGATGTACCCCCAACTCCCTTAACCGACTTGTCTGTCACTGCTAAGTCAGACTCTACCAATCTGAAAATTGGAGATAGGATTACCTATGATTTCGTTGTAACTAACAATGGAACTGCAAATGCTTCTGGCGTAGTTTTTCAAACAAACTTCACTACGAATGCCGGCGGAGTCCAAAATCTCAGAGCAAATGTAGGTAGAATTAATGGAGATGTGGTAACTGCTAATCTGGGATCTCTTACACCTGGACAGTCTAGGACTATATCTGTTTTCGCAGACTTGACCGCTGCTGGCACTTTAACTACTACAGCAGATGTCTCAGGGAATGAACTTGATCCTTCCACTTTGAATAACAGTTTGATACTGCAAAAAAATGTCGAAGCTATTGCTCTTGTACCAGCGGATATAGAACTTTCTCTAACTTCAGATAAAACGACAGCGAATATTGATGACCTAGTTACTTTCAAAATAACTCTAACCAATAAAGGTCCAGGAGCCGCAACATCAATTCAGGTAAAAAATGTTTTGCCTCAAGGATTAACTCTTGTTTCGTCAAATCCTCAGCAAGGTTCTTACAACTCCACATCTGGCATTTGGGAAGCAGGGAATATCGCCAAGGATAATCAAGCTTTCGTAGATATCGTTACCAAAGTTACTTCTGGAGGAAGTCTTTCTAATACTGCTGAAGTGATTGCAGTAGCTGAACCTGATCCTGATTCTACTCCCAATAACAATAATCCCAATGAAGACGATCAAGCTTCAGTTATTGTCACTATTGGCACCGATGAAACTCCCGGTAATCAAGCTCCCACAGATTTAGCCTTAAGTGCAACCACAGTAAATGAAAATGTTCCTGTTAACACAGTAATTGGAACATTTTCCAGCACAGACCCCGATACTGGTAATAGCTTTACCTATAGCTTAGTTACAGGAACAGGAGATACAGATAACTCAGCATTCTCGATTGTAGGGAATCAATTACAGATTAATAATTCCCCCGATTTTGAAACCAAGAATAGTTACAGTATTCGAGTAAAAACCACAGACCAAGGGGGACTCAGTTTTGAGAAAACCTTGACAATTACTGTCAATGATGTTAATGAAACTCCCGGTAATCAAGCTCCCACAGCCCTAATTTTCCAAAATGCTGTCACTGAGTTAGCTGAAAATGTCGATGTCACCCCAGAATTTAAAGTCGCCGATCTCCTGATTGAAGATGATGGTTTAGGAACCAATAATCTCTTCCTCACGGGACGGGATAAGGAGCGCTTCTTAATTCAGAATTCGGCTCTTTTCTATGTCGGTTTTACTCCTAATTTTGAAGCCCAAAATAGTTATGAAGTCACCGTCAATGTCGATGATACAACCGTTGGTGTCACCCCCGATCTCACCCAAACCTTCACTTTAAACATCACCGATGTCAATGAAGCTCCCACAGCCCTAATTCTTGCCAATAGCACTAATGCGATCGCTGAAAATACCGATACCAGTCAAGGTGTAAAAGTTGCCGATATTCAGATCAGCGATGATGCCTTGGGGACAAATAGCCTTTCTTTGTTGGACAATGATCAGAGCAGTTTCCAGATTCGTGGCCGGGAATTATTCTTCATCGGTAAGGCTGATTTTGAAGCCCAATCCCTCTATAATCTGACGGTGGCGGTAACGGATACCACCCTCAAACCGGCTCCCAATGCCACGCCAGACGCAACGGTTAATTTCACCCTAGAAATTACCAATCTACCCGACCAAGCCGTTAATCCCCAAACCATCCAATTTAAAGATACGGGTAATGGACAAGGTTCTCTGGTTTTCAACTTCAGTAACTTGCCCGGTAGCATACAGGTCAAAGCCATTGAGGAAGGACTTAGACAGACGGGAGCTTTCTTTAATAACGTTGTCGGTCTCTATCCAGTGGCCGATGATAACGGAGCCGTTTTTGACAGCCTCGATTTAGATGGAGATGGCAACGCGACAGAGTTAATTCAACCCGGTCAAGCGGGTTATGCCCGTACCGCCTTAAGTCAAGCGGTGAATAACTTCATTTTGCGGGCCAGTGGGGAAGGAGCAAACCAAAGCACCACCGCCGCTGAATTTGGGGATGTGTTGTTGCAAGGGGGGCGACGCTACGCACCCTTTGTGATTGCCAATGGCGGCAATCTGGGAGAAAGTCTGCAAGGGAGTATTCAGGCATTTTTGACCAAGAATCCCGATAACGTGGCGGCCACCCTAGAAAACTATATAAGTCATGAAGTGGCCTATTTCTCCTTTGGGGCGGCAAATCCCGATGGGGCGGAACATTTACGGTCAAGGGGGAATAATATCTTTGGCTTTGAGGATTTACCGGGGAACTTACCCAATATCAGTGATAACGACTTTAATGATGGGATTTTGGCGTTTAATTTTATTGCTTAATCATCCCTTGCTGGTTTGACAAACCATTTCCTCTGGGAGTTGCCGGTGGTTGTCTTTTTCTAACTGCGAATCACCGTCATTTGTCGCCCCACAGGCTTCATTGCGGTTCCCGATTAATGGTAGCACGGCTGGCTTCCAATCGAGCAATGATTTATTAGTAAATATCACTGGATTTACTGGCACTTTACCAGCTTTAGGGAACATTCCAGAGGGTAATTTCTTTGTTTAATTAATAGCATTTTTCTAAAGTAATGGCAGAGATGGTTAATTACCCTAAACTCCAACTCCTCTCCCAGAAAGGAAGATGGCAGTAGGATGTCTGCCACGAATAAAGAAAAATGGTATAACCTTACCTATCAAAACTTTGCCGTCACAATTTAGGACAACAATGGTATGCCATGGGCCTCTACTCTTCTTCATCTTCTTGACTTGACAAAGGCTTTTGTGCAACGTGGCGCACGAAAAGAATCTGCACAATATCGCCAGTGATGGTAAAGAGAATTCTGTAGGCACTACGTCCCTTACCATAAATAAGTTGTCGGATTTCTTCCTCCAAGAAATTATTTTCAAAAGCCAGTGAACAACGGTAAGGCATTTGCTCTAGTGACAGAATTGCTTTGTACAATCCTTCTAGCCACAACCTAGCTTTTCGAGGAGAATCTTTACTGAACCACAGATAGGCTTTTTTAATTCCCTGTTGTGCTTGCTGGTTGTATGACGACTTGATACTTTTGGCTCATGGAGAACTGTCCAGCTTATCGAACAATTCAGAGAAGAATTCCTCTGCCTTCTTACCTTTGCCTTGCTTCATCTCTTCAAGACCACGCTTGACTCCTTTAAGCGTCTCAACCAATTCAGCAGCTTCAAGAAGTGTCTGATAGGATTCCGCATCCTGTACGACGAGTGCTGCTTTCCCATCAACCGTAAGCACCAAAGGGTCTTTGGTTTGTTTGAGATGCTCTAGGAACTGGGTCGTGTTTCGTTTAAACTCAGTTAGAGAATGAATGTCTTTTGAAAGGTTGAGCATTATCTTAGCAGACAAGACGCATTTAATTATATGCTACCACAAATTAATTCCCCTGTGACAAATACCCGCTCCTCTCACGGCTGGCTTCCAATCGAGCAATGATTTATTAATAAATATCACTGGATTTACCGGTACTTTACCAGCTTTAGGGAGCATTCCAGAGGGTAATTTCTTTGTTTAAGTGTCTAAGCTCTCCTTCTGTGATTCGGTTAGCATAATGATTAAAAATGAACCCTGGAAAGAAGCATTAAGTCACCTAGAAAACGGGTTTCTCGGAGAAAACCGTTTTCTGTGTTAAAAATTGTCAGCTACCCCCGCCATCCATTAGTCACATCTTTCTTAACATAAAGTTTGACAAAAACTGTGGTATAACTTCACAATAACTTGATATCATTATTACAATAGTCTCAAAAACAATGATCGAATTAAGTCCCGCCGCCGCTAGAGAAATTGAACGTTGGAGTCAAAGCCGTCGCCTGACTGGTTCCTATCTGCGTTTGGCAGTAAAAAACGGTGGTTGTTCGGGACTTCACTATCATCTCGAATTAACCGATATTGCGGCAGAAAACGATCGCTTTTATCAAAGTCAGGGTATTAATATTTTAGTGGATCCTGACAGCGATCGCTACCTACAAATTTTAAAATTAGACTATTCAGAAGATCTCATGGGTGGTGGTTTCCGTTTTACCAATGCCAACACCCAAAATACCTGCGGTTGTGGTCTTTCCTTTAGTGCCTAATTAACTGCTCCAAATAGCCAAGACAACTAAAAGCGCATTAACCAGATAAAATGCTCCCACAATCCTGGTTTCCGTCCAACCACTTAATTCTAAATGATGATGAAAAGGAGCCATTTTTAATAATCTTTTGCCCTTGCCATCGGGTCCTTTTGTGGCTTTATAATAGATAACCTGAGCGATTACCGAAAGAGATTCCAGAAAGAACAGACCACTAATTAAAAATAATCCCCAGAGATGTCCAGTAATTAAACCCACCGCAGCTAAAGCGCCTCCCAAAGCGAGGGAACCCGTATCACCCATAAACACTTTAGCGGGGTTGCGGTTATGAAAAATGAAGCCTAGACAAGCACCAGCAAAACAAGTGCAGAAAATCGCCAAATCCGGATGACTAGGAGCGATAATAATGGCTAAACCCAAAAAAGCGATCGCACCAGTTCCCCCCGCTAATCCATCCACTCCATCGGTGAGATTAGTGGCGTTACTTTCAGCCACAAGGACAAATCCCGCCAAAATCCAGAAGAAAAAGCCCAAAGGAATCACTAATCGACCCCAAAGGCCGATATCGGTACTCACCTGATTGAACGACATCCAGAGACAAAAAAGCACCGCCCCGGTTATCTGTAAAATTAACTTCATCTGGGGAGATAGGCCCTTATTCGACTTATAACGCAAAATTTGCCAATCATCTAACCAACCGATACCCATGTAAGCAAAAGTCAGCAAAGCAACCGCCACCACATTAGGAGTAAATTTAGACCAGATTAAAGCGAAAATAAGGGCTACTGGCACAAAAAAGCTGCCTCCCATGGTCGGGGTTCCTGCTTTCTTTAAATGAGCCTGGGGTCCATCTTCGCGCATGATCTGACCCATTTTCAAGCGCCGCAGCATCGGTACTACTTGACAACCAAGACCAGCACTGATTAATGTCGTGGCCATCAGGGGCAGTAACAGGGAATTAGTGGCCTGAAAAAAAACTACTAACAGAAATAGTAATCCCGTTAGTAGAATCAGCAGATGGGTTCCAGTGGGTTTTTTAAAGATAGGGGCGGAAAAAATGTTAGCGTTCACGACTAAAGCGCCAGATAAGGGGAAAATTTGCCAAAGAAGACGGGATTAATCTTCATCTAAGACTAATTCATCTTCGTCGTCATCATAACCGATATCATCGACATCCATCAGTTCAGATAGTTCCACATCTTCTTCCAGAGTCAGATCCGGTTCGGCGATTTTATCCCGGGGAATCATGCGATTATTTTTTTCTAACCACTCGACAATGGAAGCGTCTTTTTTTAGGGGAATAACCGCGGCCGGTTCGTAGCGGGGTTCTTGACGAATAGAAGGATTAAGCATAATCACTCGACGATTAACAGCAATCATTTCGAGTTTACCATGTCTTTTAAGGCTCTGATAATCTCTTGATTGGCTGCGGGGAAAGTGTAATTATCTAGTTCCTCGATAGTTACCCAGCGGATTTCTTCACATTCGATCGCCCTTGCTTCGCCGCTGAGATAACGACAGTTATATACTTGTAGATTAACCCGAAAATGACTATAGGTGTGATCGATGGTGATTAAATGACTATCAACCGCGATGTCAATGCCAATTTCTTCTAATATCTCCCGTTTAATACATTCTTGTACCGTTTCATTGCCTTCGATTTTGCCACCGGGGAATTCCCAAAAACCGCCCAAGAGTCCCTTGGCTAGACGGCGATCGATTAAAATTAAATCTCGATCATCTCTAATTACGGCCACACCGATTTGTTTAGAAGCTAAAGAGTCTGTTTCGGGAATCATAGCGGTTATTGGCGAAAAAATAGGAAAAAATAGTTAAAAACTGACTGCGAAGAATTGAGTCAAAAGATGATATAATCGAGAATTGTACGATTAACGATTAACAATGACAGTCAGTTCCGAATCAAAGTTTATTTTAAAAGTATTGTGGTTAGATCAGAACGTAGCGATCGCTGTGGATCAGGTGGTCGGCAAAGGAACTAGCCCCCTCACCGCTTATTTTTTCTGGCCGCGCAATGATGCTTGGCAACAACTGCAAGAGGAGTTAGAAGCAAAACACTGGATTGATGAGTCCGATCGCGTTGATGTTCTCAACAAAGCCACAGAAGTAATTAATTTTTGGCAAGAGTTACGCAATCAAGGCCGACAAATCCCCATGGCCGATGCACAGTTAAAATTCCCCGAAGTTGTTTTTAGTGGTAGCAATTAATTTATCGAAAAAATCGGGTCTAAAACCTCGCCTTAAGGCGAAAAGTTTTTGGAGCGGGGCATAAATCCCCGTTACAAAAACGGCCTCCTGCCCCCTGCCTCCGTTAAGTCCGACTACTTAACTGATAACTGATAACTGATAACTGAAAAAGAATCGGGTAGGTTTATATAAACCCGCCCGATTTTGCTTTAATTTAATTTGATTTGGTTGGGTTTAAACCGATACTAAACCGCCAGCGGCCTGGTATCTAGCGCGAGCTTTGCGCCATGATTGTTGCGCTTGGATAGTTTTGCGACGGTCATCCCCTTTACTGACTTCATCGAGACGGATTTGGGCCCGTTCGTATTCGGCGCGAGCTTTTTCTTTATCGATTTTTGAGCCTAATTCCGCCCCATTAACGAGGACTTTGATCTCATTATTTTCGACTTCAGCAAAACCGCCCAAAACTGCGATATTTTCCCAGTCTTTCCCCGGTCGAATTCGCATTACGCCAATATTCAGGGCAGTTAATAAAGGAGCGTGACCGCTAAGAATACCTAATTGTCCCGTGGAACTGGGTAGGATTACTTCTTCAGCCACGTTATCCCAGACAATGCGATCGGGTGTAATAACCCGTACTGTAATGCTCATTGGTGATAATAACGATAATTTTGGCAGATTTCTGGGTTAAGTAACCGCGTTTAGCGGTTACTACTGACTTTTAATTAGCCTTTTTTGAGTTTTTCGCCTTTAGCGATCGCTTCATCGATATTGCCGACCATATAGAACGCTTGTTCGGGTAAGCTATCGAGTTCACCTTTGAGGATCATCTGGAAGCCTTTGATCGTATCGGCGAGGGTAACGTATTTACCCGGAGAACCGGTGAACACTTCCGCCACGAAGAAAGGTTGCGAGAGGAAACGCTCAATTTTGCGAGCGCGGTCAACGGTGAGACGATCTTCTTCCGATAATTCGTCTAAACCGAGAATAGCGATGATGTCCTGTAACTCTTTATAGCGTTGCAGGGTAGATTGGACGGCGCGAGCGGTGCCGTAGTGTTCATCACCGACGATATCAGCTTGGAGCATAGTGCTGGTGGAACCGAGGGGATCTACCGCCGGATAGATACCTTTGGAAGCCAGACCCCGGGATAGTACAGTAGTTCCGTCCAAGTGAGCGAAGGTAGTAGCAGGAGCGGGGTCAGTCAAGTCATCCGCAGGTACATAGACCGCTTGGATGGAAGTGATCGATCCTTCTTTGGTGGAGGTAATCCGCTCTTGCAGGTCGCCTACGTCAGTACCGAGGGTGGGTTGGTATCCTACCGCAGAAGGCATCCGACCGAGGAGCGCCGATACTTCCGAACCAGCTTGGACGAAACGGAAGATATTATCAATAAATAAGAGTACGTCTTGCTTGTTGACATCGCGGAAATATTCGGCCATGGTCAAAGCGGAGAGACCGACGCGCATTCTCGCTCCGGGGGGTTCGTTCATCTGACCATAAACGAGGGCGATTTTCGATTCTTCGGGGTTATCAGCGTTGATTACCTTCGATTCGATCATCTCGTTGTAGAGGTCGTTTCCCTCGCGGGTTCTTTCACCCACACCGCCAAAAACCGAGACACCACCGTGTTGAATGGCGATATTGTTGATTAATTCCATCATAATGACGGTTTTGCCCACACCAGCACCCCCAAAGAGGCCGATTTTGCCCCCTTGACGGTAGGGGGTGAGCAGGTCAATCACCTTGATACCGGTTTCAAAAACCGTCGGTGTCACTTCAAGATCGACTAATTTGGGAGCGGGACGGTGAATAGGAGAGGTTTCGGTGACGTTAACCGGTCCTTTTTCGTCCACGGGTTCACCAAGAACGTTAAAAATCCGACCGAGGGTGCATTTACCCACGGGAACGCTAATCGCTGCGCCGGTGTCCACGATATCCATACCGCGCACTAAACCATCGGTGGTACTCATGGCAACGGCACGCACTTGGTTGTCACCGAGTAACTGTTGTACTTCACAAGTAACGGATAAATTTTGACCGGCGGAGTTAGTTCCTTTTACGGTTAAGGCATTATAAATACGGGGCAGGTTGCCACTGGGAAATTCGGCATCGATGACAGGACCGATGATCTGGACGATTTTACCAACGTTAGTTTCTGTTGTCGCTACCATTGTTTATGTCTACTCTGGGTTTTAGCTGATAACTCCCACAAGGGGAAAGTCTTAATTTTTTGTAAAATTAGCCAATACTCAGCTTATCACGCTAGGGGATCAGATCAGTTACCAGTGATCAGATGTGAGTTTTCCGTGGACAGTCTGAGCGGTGATCGGTATTAAATGGCAATTTTCTGCTTACTGGTTACTGATCACTGATAAAAAGTAAGGCAGGCCTGAGCCTACCTTAAAACAAAGCGAGGTTGATCAACTTTGGGGATGCCGATGCAGTGGATGAAATTGGTTTTATACCATATATTGGCGATTATAGCAAGGGTTTTGCTGGTTGCATGGATTCAAATAAAAAATAATTTAAAGCTTGACCATAGGGTTTAGTCTATGGATTGAGGGACAAGAACTATCTCCCGTCAAATTTTCAAGGGACAGCTTTAGATAGGGTTTATGGTAGGGGTGCCGGGCCTGCGCCCAAAATGTGTTATGGATATTTCTACAAAACTGAGATGCACTGCCTTCTCAACCGTCCGGGAGAATTGTGCTGTAAGATATCCTCAGTTTAAATTGTTTAGGCTCGCAATCGTAGATGAGAATAAATTTCGGTAGCTTTTGCGGCAATAGATCAATAATCTGAGGAAATTAACGTTTAACTATATGAATTCTGGTAAAATTATCGCCATTATCACAGGAGCGATTTCGATTTTAATCGCCGTTGCCTATTTAATCCTAGTCCAGATTCTGGACTTTCGCACCGAGATGATTCCCGCTCCCCTAGAAGTTATTTTTCCCAGATTATAAAAATCGGGGTTGAAAAATTTTCAACCCCGAAAAAAGCAATTTTTGAGCGGATTAACCCACCGATTGTAACTGTAATTGCGAGAGAATATCGTTCTGCTCGGAGCGCCGGTGACTAGAGACTGTCACCACAGCTTCAGCAGTTACATCTAATAGCGCATGGTCTCCAGAATTGACTTTTCCCGATAACATCGCCTCGGCTAAACTATCCTCTAAGCGTCGAGTTAAGGCACGACGTAAAGGCCGCGCACCGTAGCTAGGATCATAACCCTCATTGATGACCAAATCCTTGAAAGCGGCAGTAACTTCCACAGAAATTCCTTTTTCTGTCAATTGTTTGGCTATATCTGCGATCAGAATATCGGCAATCTGGGTAACTTCTTCGCGAGTTAACTGTCGGAAAACAATAATTTCATCGAGACGGTTGAGAAATTCGGGACGGAAATATTGTTTTAACTCGTCCGTCACCCGATTAGAAATCTGTTGGTAACGCGATTGAGCAAAATCGTCAGCAATCTCGAATCCTAAGCTATTACCGCCTTTTTCGATGACTTTTGAGCCAATATTCGAGGTCATGATAATTAGGGTATTCTTAAAGTCCACCCGACGACCTTGGGAATCGGTCAAATGACCATCTTCTAACAGTTGCAGGAGAAGATTAAAAACATCGGGATGTGCTTTCTCGATTTCGTCAAACAAGACCACTCTATAGGGTTGACGACGCACTGCTTCCGTTAACTGACCGCCTTCATTGTAACCGATGTATCCGGGCGGCGCACCAATTAACTTAGAAACCGTGTGGGATTCCATAAATTCCGACATATCTAGGCGAATCATACTGGATTCTGAGCCAAAGAGCAACTTAGCTAAGGCTTTCGTTAATTCAGTTTTACCCACTCCCGTGGGACCGGCAAAAATAAACGAGGCAATCGGACGGTTAGGATTCTTTAAATTGACTCGCGCTCGACGAATAGCACGAGAAACGGCATTTACTGCCTCCTGTTGACCAATAATCCGCTCGTGCAGTTGAGATTCCAGATTTAAGAGCGATTCCGACTCAGTTTCAGTTAATTGGGTAACGGGAATACCAGTCCAAGCGGCGACAATTTGGGCGATTTCCTCCGCATCCACCACCGGAATTAAAGATTCGGGGTTAATTAGGGGTGATTCTTCGCTAACCTCTGCGGGACTTTTACTTTGTAGGGAATAGCGTAGATGGGTGCGGGATCCCGCTTCATCGAGAAGATCGATCGCTTTGTCTGGTAAAAAGCGATCATTGATATAGCGCGAGGATAGATTAACGGCAGCTTCGATCGCTTTTTGATCGTATTTTACCTGATGGAAATCCTCGTAGGTGGCTTTTAAACCCTGTAAAATCTCGATCGCTTGCTCTTTGGTCGGTTCTCCCACCATAACTGGCTGAAAACGTCTTTCTAGAGCCGCATCTCGCTCAATATGCTGTTTATACTCATCGAGAGTAGTTGCCCCTAAACACTGTAACTCGCCGCGAGCTAAAGCAGGTTTAAGCAAGTTAGAAGCATCCATAGCTCCTCCCATGCTACCAGCACCCACAAGAGTGTGAATTTCATCGATAAACAGGATAATACTGCCCGATTTGCGAACTTCCTCCACGATACCCTTTAAACGTTCCTCAAAATCGCCGCGAAAACGGGTTCCTGCCAGTAAAGACCCCATATCGAGGGCAATTACCTGTTTATCCTGCAAAAGTTCGGGAATATCGCCATTATGGATGCGTTGTGCTAACCCTTCAGCGATCGCTGTTTTGCCTACCCCCGGCTCACCCAGTAAAATCGGGTTACTTTTGGTACGACGGCCTAAAATTTGGACAACTCGCTCGATTTCTGGCTCTCTACCGATTACAGGGTCAATTTTGCCATTTTTGACCTCTTGGCTTAAATTGCGACCATATTGGGCTAAAATCCCGCCTTGGGGAGCATTTTTCTGGTCTTCATAGTCACTCTTTGCCGTGAAGCGACCACTAGCGACTTTTTCCCCGGCATTTTTAATTAAAAGGCCGCGAAGTTTGATCAAATCAACACCCTGCATAATTAAAACTTTAGCGGCTAGGGATTCGGGATCGGCGGTGATAGCGAGTAATAGATGTTCAGGTGCGATCGCCTGTTCCCCTAATTGTCGAGCTTCCTGAAATGCTTGCTCGAACATCTTTTTCGCTTTCGGGGTAAAAGGGATATTAACGGGACTGTAACCGGTGCCGCGGCCGGTCATTCCTTCAATCAGGCGGCGACTTTCGTGCAGGGTAACTTTTAAATCCTTGAGAATTAAGGCTGCGGTGGCGGTGGCTTCTCCTATCAATCCTAACAGTAAATGCTCCGTACCGACGACACTGTGACCGGTACGACGGGCTTCTTCTTGGGCGAACATCACCGCTTTGATAGCTTTCTGGTTAAAGTATTCAAACATGATCGACGGCTTCCTGGCTACTGGGCTTTACCTGTTACTGTAACGTTTTCTTTACATTAGCCGGAAGGGGGATATCCGTATCAGCAGGGTGGGTTAGGGGCCAGGAGTGGGGAGATGGGGAGTTTTTGGCTGTGAACAGTAAACAGTAATCAATGAACTGAAAACTAAAATCTGATCACTGTAATTAGGAATCAACTTGACTAAGAGAGGAACGTCTTTTAAAAGGCATTATTTTTTTGATTAATTCAGGTGTAATTAAGCCTTGGGGATAAAAAATAGTTCCCAAAACAATTAAAATTCCAAAAATAATCAAACGACCATCGCGCAAGAAATTCCCCAACCAAATTGGTAAACCATTCACGCCGCCGAGGGCGCGTAAAACTTCGGGCAAAGCAGTTAAAACAATGCCTCCCACCACCGGCCCGACAAAAGTTCTGGAACCACCAATTAAAACAAAAGCCAAGAAAATAATACTAGAATCAAAGGTTCCCTGACGGGAATTCCAAGTATTGAGAAAATGGGCGCTTACCGCTCCCACAACTGCCGCTAAAACTGCCCCGAAAGTGAAGGATAAAACCTTGTGATAGGTGGGATTAATTCCCATGGCCGCAGCCGCCAACTCATCGGCACGAATGGCGTTAAATGCCCGACCAATTTTGATGTTTTCTAACCGGTAGAGAAACAGCATAGTTAGCAATAAGAGGGGCAAAGCCAGCCAAAGGTAGGCTAATTGAGTAGTGAAAGGTTGGGGAATGGCGAAAATACCGACCGCACCGCCGGTTATATCGAGATTAAGGGCAATAATTCTCAAAATTTCTACCCAGGCAATCGTGGCAATAGCTAAATAAATCCCTCGCAAACGTAGAACAGGAATACCTAAAAATATTGCTAATATTCCCGCAATAATGCCAGCAATTAACATTTCTAAAAAGACCAAAGCCAGGGGATAATTGCCACCGGTATTAGTAAAAACTTTCGTGGAAAGAATGGCGGCAACATAACCACCTAAAGCGTAAAAACCGGGGGTTGCTAAGGATAATTGACCGGCCATTAAGGGCAGATAAATTGAAATGCCTAAAATGGACCCAAAGATCATTGAAACAATTAAAAAACCATAGGTGTTAAAAAAATCAGCCATATTTTCGGTGAGCGGTTATTGGGGGCTTAAGTTAGGGGAGTCAATTAGCTAATTTTATCACCGTTTTCTCCCACCTCATTCTCCAGTAATTCTCGAAATTATCATAATTTTTTACTTGGCACTTTCCCTATATGGTAGCGTTCGCCACCTTAAAGGCAGACGGGATGATCGATGATGGGAAAAGGTATCTTCCTCAACTTTGTCCTGGAAAAAATTCGGGGGAATTTATGAAACAGCAGGATTGGTTACTCGGACTCCTACGGCTGAATTTCCCGATAAAATGGCAGTAGCGAGCGAAAAAGTCCTAGAAGCTGAGGATATCATCAATTTTACTCCAGAAGCAATCCATCAGGTCGAGGTAATCGGTGAGGAACCGATAATGTGGTTTTAAACGTTTTCAATTCGATCCTCTCAGTAATTAAGTAGCTGGTTATAATTAAATTAAAAATGGATTTTAGGTTCGATCCCCCCTGCTCCCCTTGATAAGGGGGGTGCCGATCCCCCCTTTAATCCCCCCTTGATAAGGGGGGCATCTGACAACTTTTAACGCCTACCTACTTAGGTTAGAGAAATGATAGATAAATGAGAGGATCATGAGATAAATATGAAAGTTTTCTGGGTAAAAATTAGTTAAGATAAGGGGAAATTAAAGGATAAACAACTATAGATGTTTACTTCACTCGAACTTTTAACCACTTCCTTTGTTGCTGTGGGATTAGCCGCCGATGCCGTGGCCGTTTCTCTGACCAGTGGCCTGATGATTCGTCATATTCATGTTAATAAGGCTTTGAAAATTGCTTTGTTTTTTGGGGGATTTCAAGCGATTATGCCGATGATTGGTTGGGGTATCGGTCTAACCTGTCGCGATTTTCTTGCCTCTTTTGACCACTGGATCGCTTTTATTATTCTAGGGGCGATCGGCAGTAAAATGATCTACGAAGCTGTTCAAAATGATGACGAGGAAAAAAAATTTAATCCTCTAGATTCCTATACTTTAATCGGATTAGCGATCGCTACTAGCATCGATGCTTTAGTAGTTGGTTTGGGTCTATCGATGATTAAAACTCCCTTACTTTTAGCTTGCACTGTCATTGGTTTTATTACCTTTGTTTTATGTTTTATAGCTGTTTTTATCGGGCATAAATTCGGTAATTTATTTAGCCAAAAGGTAGAAATTCTCGGCGGTTTAGTTTTAATATTAATCGGCGGTAAAATCCTCATTGAACATTTAATCGCCTAGATTATCTCCATTTTTCACTATGCTCCCCCTTTTCCTGACTGTTTTAAGAAGGAAGTAGCCAATTCGGGATAACCTGCCTCAATTAAAGCCTGATCTCTGATGCGGCAGGAATCGCATAAACCGCAGGGTTCAACTTCTCCTTGATAACAAGACCAAGTATCAGCAATGGGAACCCCTAAACTCACAGCACGACGGACGATATCTACCTTACTATCCATCACCAAAGGGGCAATTAATTGGGGTGCTTTCCCTTCTAAACCCGCTTTCGATGATAAATTAGCTAAAGTTTGAAAGGCCTCTAAATACTCGGGACGACAATCGGGATAACCGGAATAATCCACCGCATTAATTCCTAAATATATCGCCTCCGCTTCCCTTGCTTCCGCTAAAGAAAGAGCGATCGAAATAAAAACTGTATTTCTCCCCGGCACATAGGTAATCGGGATAATATTCGGGTTAATTCCCTCTTGGGGAATAGCAATAGATTGATCCGTTAAAGCGGAACCTCCCCACAAAGATAGATTGACTTCGATCAGATGATGTTCTTTAATTTCGAGGAAATTAGCAATTTTTTTCGCCGCCGCTAATTCCCGCTCATGTCTTTGTCCATAACGAAAGGAAAGGGCGATTAATTGATAACCAGCCGCTAAAGCGATCGCTGCTGTTGTCGCTGAATCTAATCCCCCAGAAAGTAAAATAATCGCCTTTTTTGTCATTATCCTAATGTCACCTGTGTTTGTTGATAATTAGCTACTAAGATAAATTGTTTTAGCCACCGCGAACCTAACAAAATCTCCTGAATTGCCTCCCCTGCAAAGACGGGAATTTCGTATTCCTGACCATCAATTCTTACTCTGCCTAAATATATATCAAAAAATGCTTCTCCTTGAGCGGTTATCAATTTATTTTGTCGCAAAAAACGCCAATCAAGACTGTCAGCATCTTGACTATTTATGGCTAAAAACTCGGTAAAACCCGTATCCAGCATGACTTCTGTGGGTAGAATCAATCCATCATCGCCAACTAAATCGATATCAAAATAAATTTGTCCTTTGGTTCCAAATCTCCCTTCAATCATATTCTGCCACTAACTCCAGTTTCATTAATGCCAAAGATGTGATGAATTTTGTCGGGATATTTTGCCCTTGCTTTTTTACTGGCCACTTCTTGATCGGGATCGATAAAATAATCGCCGCTATCGGGTTCGATCGCAATGTACCAACCATAATAATGTTTCATTAACCGGGGCTGTAAACTCTGAAAAATCGGCCAACAACGATGATAAAATTCTAATTGTCGGGCGCGATGTTTGGCCTTTTCTTCCTCTGTAGATTGAATCTCCGGAAAAACTCGACCACGACGCACTACTCGTTCAGAATTGTTGTTAGACATAGTATTTTACCTCTTGTTAGTCAATTAGGGATTGGGAATTATGAATTATGAATTATGAATTATGAATTATGAATTATGAATTATGAATTGGGGAGTGGGGAGAATAAATAAAAAGTAATCTCCTGACTTGAAAGAGGGTGTAGGGTGTGGGGTGTAGGGAAGGAAACCTCTTTCATCTGTGGGGGTGAAGATTTTTTCATCGAGACTGACTCCTGATAACTGATAACTGATAACTGATAACTGATAACTGATAACTGATAACTGATAACTGATAACTGACTAGCGGACTCCTAAAAACTTATGGGTTTGGAGACTGAGGCGCCATTGGGGATGCCGGAGAACATAATTAAAGACTAACTCTTTGCTTTCCACTGTATTCCATTCAGGTTGTAGATATTTAATCACCCCTTCCGATAACTTACTTTCCTGCATAGCTGCCCAGTCTAAATCCTCTGGATTAGCCACGACAATTTTTAACTCATTCACCTGTGCATAAATACTAGGATCGGGCATTTTATAAGTTTTAGGAGAAAAAGTCACCCAATCGAAAACCCCAGTAAAAGGATGAGCGCCAGAAGTTTCTAAATGTACCCGTAAACCCTGATTTTTTAATTCCTTGGTCAAAGGATCAAGATTGTGCATTAAAGGTTCACCCCCGGTAATCACCACCATAGCGGGGTTAGCCCCTTTTGCCATCTCAACCAATTCCCCTAGGGATTGTTGGGGATAACGGTGGGCATTCCAAGACTCTTTTTGGTCGCACCAGGGACAATAGACATCGCAACCTCCCAAACGGAGGAAAAAAGCATTGCTTCCCGTCCAAAAGCCTTCGCCCTGAACAGAATGGAAAGTTTCGACCACAGGATAGGTACAATGGTTTATGCTAACCGTTTTCATAGAATCAGTATTATAGAAAATATGGACATTCCCCTGAACTTTGCCAAATACATCCAATGGTCTGGTATTGCCACGCTGGTTTTTTTGGTACTTACGATTATCGCTTTTCTCGTCGGTTGGGGAATCCGCTTTCGTCTCGTCGGTGTCACTAGCTTTATGGCTGTGTTGACGGTGGGGATTTTCGGTCTTGGGTTAGGATTATTTACCCGTACCGAAATTCCTGGGGCGGTGAGATTCTCCCTTGTCTATGATAACGGAGCTAATCAAGCTGTTATCTCCCTGCCCAATACTGTTACTCCCGAGCAAGTGGAAGCAACCCTAAAACAAGCCGCTAGTGACTTGTTTTCCTCCGGTCGCGCCGGTGCTGGCGGTAATAATCAATTTATCATTAGCGCTCGCACTCTGGTTCACCCTCAGCCCGGTTTATCTGCTCCTTTGTACTTAGGACAGATTAAAAAATCCTTCTCCGCCCCGGGGGATAATACACCTGAACTACAGCTTTTTCCCGAAAGTTTCGCTAAAATTAGCCAATAATCCTTGAGGTTGTCAAAAAATGTCCAATGCTGTCGCTGTTTTGCCCCTGTTAATCGCCCCCGCACAAGTGATTCGGGGTGACAATGCCCTAGAAGAATCCACCGGCAAGTTAGCGGATTTGGGTAAACGTCCCCTGGTGGTGGGCGGCGATCGCAATTTAGCTTTTTTGTCATCTCCCCTGAAAAATCTCACTCCTAGCTATCACAGTTACGCCCCCGATTGTTCGGAAAATTCCTTAGCATATTTAAAGGCATCTGTCAAGAGTCATGAGGCAGATTTTATCATCGGTGTGGGTGGCGGCAAGGCCCTCGATACGGCCAAATTACTCGCCCATCAGTGCCATTTGCCGATCGCCACGATTCCCACCTCCGCCGCCACTTGTGCCGCTTGGACAGCCCTATCTAACGTCTATTCCGACGCGGGGGCGTTTCTTTACGATCTGTCCCTAGCCCGTTGTCCGGATTTATTAATTCTCGATTACGGTATTATCCAAACTGCCCCGAAAAGAACCTTAATCGCTGGTATTGGCGATGCGATCGCTAAATGGTACGAGGCCTCCGTCAGTAGCGGTCATTCCACAGAAACCCTGATCATTGCCGCTGTCCAACAGGCCCGGGTTTTGCGGGATATCCTTTTCCAAAAATCCCCGGCAGCTCTGGAAAATATCGGCGGGGAGGACTGGAAACAGGTGGTAGATGCCACCGTTTTATTAGCCGGAGTAATTGGTGGTTTAGGGGGCGCTAATTGTCGTACCGTGGCCGCCCATGCAATTCATAATGGTTTAACCCATATTCCCGCTTGCCATCACGCGCTCCACGGGGAAAAAGTCGCCTACGGAATTCTCGCCCAATTGCGTCTAGAGGAAATAGTTTTGGGTAATCAATTGGCAGTATCGGCCCGGGGGCAACTAATCCAGTTTTATGAACAAATTGGTTTACCGAAATCCCTAGAGGATTTAGGATTAAAAGATGTTTCCCTTGCCCAATTGCGCCACGCGGCCGCAATTGCCTGTCAGCCTAATTCGGACATTCATCGTCTGCCTTTTACGGTTTTCCCCGAACAAGTTATGGCGGCCATGGTTTCCACTACCACTGCCGATACAATGGGGCAGAAAGTTAAAGCTAATTAACGGGAATATTTTCGGGATTTATTAATAAAATGCACGTTATCAGTCGGAGGAAATTAAATGAATTTGCCGAAAGGTATCCCGAAACCAAATCAGCATTAAAAGAATGGTATCAAAAAATGAAGACAGGACAATTTCAGTCCATAGCAGAATTAAGAACTATTTTCCCCAATGCTGACAAAGTAGGAAAACTGACTGTCTTTAACATAGGCGGAAATAAGATTAGACTCATAGCGGCGATTCATTACAATCGACAAAAAATTTATATTCGAGAAGTTTTAACTCATTCTGAATACGACAAAAACAAATGGAAGGAGTAAAAAAATGCCGACGATAGATATAGAGAAAACACGGCAAGCCTGGACAAACTTAAAGCCAATACTCTTTATCCCTCGCAACGAATCAGAATATGAACAATTAGTAATTATGTTAGATAATTTGATAGATGAAATAGGAGAAAATGAAAATCATCCTCTTGCTTCTTTAATGGAAATTTTGGGAATATTAATAGAAAATTATGAACAGGAAAATGTTCCCGAATTATAAATGGTAGGGGTGGTGCATTCCCAAATATTGGTTAACCTTGAAATTGTCATGTTTTCAGGGAACACACCCTAGGAAGGGATGCAATCGCCCTAAATCCTTATCTGGCAAAAGACTTAATTGATTAGTTCGTTCTAGTCGGGTGTTGGGTAAAATCGGTAGCGATAGGCCTTCTCCATGGCTCAGGTTCTAGCATATATCGTGTAAATGCGCTAATATTCAAACTAAAGCCGTCCTCAAAAGACGGGGTTTGGAACTCAATTTTTCGATGACGACAATAATCGACGAGTTAAGGCAACAATGGCAAGATCGCCTCTCTCAAACAGAGGATTCCTTAACCGATCGCGAACGGGATACCATTATCAATTGGTTACTCGGTGAAGATAGCCAACGTTGGGAAAATTTAGATGAGAGAGAGCTAGAAATCGCTAAACGGGGATTAGTCTATCTTTGGCAAATTTTGCGGCAACGCTATCTCAAAGTTAATCCCACCCGCGCCTATCGTAACCTGATTGATCGTCTCGGTGCTTGTGTCACTCTCCGGCAACAAATTCGCACTTGGGTTTCCCTAAGTCGCGATCGTCAGCAAGCGGTGGCCGATGTCTTGCAGGAAATTATTCAAGAGATGTTAAATAGCGATCGCTATCTGCAATCCCAGTTAGCATGGATCGCTCGTTGTACCAATGATCAAGCTACTCGTGATCAGCTGCTGTTAGCCACCCTAGAGGAATACGCTCTGCGTCCGATCCGCAATCAACCCCTGTTAGCCTATCGTTTTGTTAATTATCTCCGTCGTCAATCGAGAAGCGGTATCACTAATGTGCCGCGGCAAGAAATGATCCGGATTCTCTCCGATGAAATTAGTGGCGATGAGGGGGAAAATAGCTTAAGTTTACTGGATCAAAATGCGATCGCTACCTACGAAGATCAACGCACTTGTCAAGAAGCGCAAATTCAACGGGCAAAAGTTCAAGAGAGTTTTGCTAGGTATCTAGAGGAAAATGTTAGTCCGGAGGCGGTGACTTGGTTTAACCTCTATCTAGGGGGCCAAGGCCAAGATGAGATCGCCAAAGAGATGAATATTCCCATCCAACAGATCTATCGTCTCCGGGAAAAAGTTGGCTATCATGCGATTAAGGTTTTTGCCCTCAAGGAAGGGACAGAATTAATCGCTGAATGGTTACAAATCAGCCCGAAAGAGCATAATTTTGGCTTAACTCTCAGTCAATGGCAAAGTTACTATGCTGGTCTTTCTCCCACGGGTAAAAGCGTTATCGAGGGCTTAAAAGCGGGTAAAACCCTTGAGGAAATCGCTGGCGAATTAAACTGTAAACGCACACAAGTGGTCAAAGAATGGACGCAACTTTATCTAAGCGCCCAAAGTCTCAGGACAAAAACCTAATCAGGAGTCAGGAGATAGGAGTCAGTATTCAGGAGTCAGGAGACAGCTTTTTTTCCCATCTCCCCAATTCCTAATTCATAATTCCTAATTCATAATTCATAATTACCATCCCCTTTTTGATTTTTGACTTCAAGAAATATGTGGATTATTAGCAAAAAAGTCGGGGTATTTACCCATTATTTAACCCCTACGGGTACATTTACCCCCAGCATCGACAAAGCCAGTAAATTTTCTGCTCGGGAAATGGCGGATATTATGGCTAAAAAATACGGCGGAATAGTAGAGGCCATGAGATAATTATGACCATTGGTATTTGGATTTTAGGGGATCAATTATGGACAGGACAAGCGGCCTTAGCTAATTGTCAAGCCTATTCACAGGAAACACCAGTTATTTTAATTGAATCCCACAATCATATTCGACAAAGACCCTATCATCGGCAAAAATTAGTTTTAATCTGGTCGGCGATGCGTCATTTTGCCGAAGAATTAAAAACTTTAGGATGGTCTGTAACCTACGAAGTTGCTGAAGATTTTGAACCGATTTTATCTGCTTGGATTAAGCGATTAGGTATTAAAGAATTACAGATAATGATGCCTAATGATTTGCCTTTTCTTAGATTAATCAAAAATCTCAATTTAGACTGTGCTATAACCCTAATTGATAATAATCACTTTCTCTGGACAAGGACAGATTTTAATAATTGGGCTAAATCTCGTAAAAGACTATTACTAGAGGATTTCTATCGAGAAAGTCGCAAAAAATGGCAGATTTTAATGGAGGATAGTCAACCCATAGGAGGACAATGGAACTTTGATAAACAAAACCGCAAACCGCCCAAGGATGGATTAAAAACAACTGATCCTCTTTGGTTTGAACCCGATGAAATTACCCTTCAGGTTATCGCTGATGTGGAAGCTTTAGATATTCCTAAATATGGAAAAATCAAACCTTTTCGCTGGGCAGTAAACCGCAGACAAGCTTTACAGGTTTTGGAGCATTTTATTACTAATTGTCTGCCCAACTTTGGACCATACCAAGATGCGATGGTAACGGGAGAAGAAACCCTCTGGCATTCCCTACTATCTCCCTATCTGAATCTAGGATTGCTAACGCCTTTGGAAGTGATTCAAGGGGCAGCAATTGCCTATAAAAAAGATAATTTAGCCCTAAATAGCATCGAAGGATTTATCCGTCAGGTGTTGGGATGGCGGGAATATATGCAGGGAATTTATCATTATTTGGGAGAAGATTACGCTAATGGTAATTGGTTTGAGCATCAACAACCCTTACCGGCTTTCTTTTGGGATAGTAAACAAACCGAGATGAATTGCCTCAAACAAGTATTATCACAGGTGGAAAATACCGGTTATGCCCATCATATTCAAAGATTAATGATTTTGAGCAATTTTGCCTTAGTTTTTGGTTGCTCTCCCCAAGAGATTGAAAACTGGTTTCATAGTGTTTTTATCGATGCCTACGATTGGGTAATGCAGACTAATGTACTGGGAATGGGACAATTTGCCGATGGGGGAATTCTCGCTTCCAAACCCTACGCTTCCTCGGCCAACTATATTGATAAAATGAGTGATTATTGTCGGGGTTGTCTGTATAAAAAAAATGAACGAGTCGGGGATTTAGCCTGTCCTTTTAATTTTCTTTACTGGGATTTTTTGGCACGACATCGAGAAAAATTAAAATCCCAAGGTCGAGTTAATATGATTTTAGGTCATCTCGATCGAATGTCGGCAGCTGAACTTAATCAAATGCGCTGCCAGTCCAACCAATTAAGAGCTATCAGCAGTCAGGAGTCAGGAGTCAGTAGTCAATAGTCGGGAGATTATAGCGTTTTTCACACCTGTGTGGTACATTTAAACTTTTGCTGATTAAGCTTTTCAACATCGATAATGTACCTCTTGCAAACAGGAAACGCTATATCTTTATTTATTCTCCCTTCTCCCCACTTCATAATTCATAATTCATAATTCATAATTCCCATCTCCCCACTTCCCCAAACCCCAAACCCAGTATGATAATTGCTATATGAGTAAATCAAAGGAAAAAAACCGGATTGCCTATCAGGAATTTGGAGATCAAAGCAATTCTCAGGCTTTTGAGCGTTCCATTCCCGAATTACCCCCGAATCAGCAGAATTTGCGAGTACAAACCTCCCGCTCTGGTCGTGCGGGAAAAACCGTTACCATGGTTACAGGTTTTCAATGCCAAACCGAAACTCTGACGAAATTATTAAAACAGTTAAAAACTGCTTGCGGAACGGGTGGTACAGTTAAAGAAAATGCCATTGAGATCCAAGGAGATCATCGCCAAAAGATCCTACAAATTCTCATTGAATCGGGTTACAAAGCCAAAATTAGCGGAGGATAGCTAAAAATGATGATTCCCTCTTGGTTGCTTATCGGTGTCGTCGGATTTTTGGTAGCGTTAGCTGGGGGATTACTCAATTCTCGCGATGTGCGTTGGTTTGCGCGTTTGCGTCGTCCCGATTGGTTAACCTTTGAAGGATTAATCCCTCTTATCTGGACAATTATCTATATTTGTGGGGCAATTTCTGCTTATTTAGTCTGGGAAGCTCAACCGGCTAATCGCTGGTTTTTGATGGCTTTTTATCTGTTGGTGGAATTGACTATTACTGCCTATACTCCCGTCACCTGTAAACTACGCAGTCTCAAAGCGGGAACGATTATCGGAGGTACGGGTTTTTTCTTGGGTTGTCTTCTGGTGCTATTGGTTTTCCCTGTTTCTTCTTGGGCGGGCATCCTACTCTTACCCTACCTGATTTGGAGTCCGATCGGTACCTATGTGACTTGGGAAATGAGTCATCTCAATCCTCGGGATGTATAGACAGGTAAAGTGGGATGGGTTAAAAATTAACACATCCCACAGATATTATTGCCATCTACCAACTTTAAAATCTAGACTGTTTTTTCCGCTCTAACTCGCTCTACCCTGCGAGGAATGGAGCAATCAAGGAAGTTAGGAACCTCTTGACGACAGTGAGGACAATACCAGTAGGCACGACTAGCCACAAGGTGACGAAGGGTAATTCCCGAACAAATAGGGCAGCTGTGCATGGATTGTTAGACTAATTTTAAACGTTTTTAAAATTGTCCTACCTCCTGAAATAATCTTAAACAAAATCGCCGCTCTTTAACTCTAACTTTAGGTAGAAACTGGGTATTTCTTTCGGTACATTTCTCAGAAAATACCTAAGGATGAGGACGGAAAAGATGGGAATGTTGCGGGTGATAAAGTTGCGATCGAGTTCCTGTAATCTGGTTTAAAGCGGGACTAATTAGATAAAGGGTAGTTCTAGTTAAATTTTCCCGATGGGTTAATTGGGCCATCTCTGACAGGGGGACAACCCAGATTTTTTCGTCGGGCCAACCGAGACGGAAACAAACGGCCACCTGTTGCTCTGGCTGGTAGTATCGTAGGAGTTTTTCCTGGGCTTTGTCAACATGACGGGCGGCTAAATATAGGCATAAACTGGCTTTATGGGCGGCTAAAGAGGCTAATTCTTCACTTTCTGGCATGGGAGATGCTTTTCCTTCCACCCGGGTTAGAATAATTGTCTGGACTAATTCCGGAATCGTTAATTCTAGGGCCAATTTGGCCGCTAATCCTTGGAAGGCACTAATTCCGGGGATTAGCTGAAAGGGGATATCTGCTGCTGTCAAAAGCTCAATTTGCTCTTGGATGGCACTATAGAGACTTAAATCCCCCGATTGCAGTCGCACCACCGCTAAACCCCGACGCACGCGATCGATCATTAAAGGGATAATTTCCTCTAGGGTGATGCTACTGGTGGGAATTAACTCAGCATCTTTAGGAGTGTCCTCAAGAATTTGTTTGGGGACGAGGGAATCAGCAAAGAGGATAACATCGGCTTTTTGGAGAATTTTATAGGCTTTTACCGTCAATAATTCCGGATCTCCGGGGCCCGCACCAATAAAATAGACGGCCGGGGAGAGCGCCGAGGAGTCAATTAAAGTCATACTAAATCCTGTTTAAAAGGGGTGTGGGGATGTGGGGATGTGGGGATGTGGGGAGAATAAATAAAAACAATCTCCTGACTCCTGAATACTGAATCCTATCATCGAAAATTTTGGGTCTGAAACCCCGTCGTTCTACGACGGCTTTACTGTTAAATCTTAGCGCATTTACAAAATATGTGTTAGAATGTGAGGTATGGAAAAAGCCTATTCTTACCGATTTTACCCAACACCCGAACAAGAGTCGCTATTGCGGCGCACTTTGGGCTGTGTAAGATTAGTTTACAACAAAGCTCTCCATGTCAGAACACAAGCATGGTACGAAAGACAAGAAAGAGTAGGCTACGCTCAAACTTCTTCAATGCTAACCGATTGGAAAAAGCAAGAAGAATTAGAGTTTTTAAACGAAGTTAGCTGTGTACCTTTACAACAAGGGTTAAGACACCTACAAACAGCTTTCACTAATTTCTTTGCTGGTCGTACTAAGTATCCTAACTTTAAGAAAAAACATCAGGGAGGAAGTGCCGAATTTACCAAATCAGCCTTTAAATTTAAAGACAAACAAATCTATTTAGCCAAATGCACAGAACCTTTACCTATT